>JAKSCF010000295.1 GCA_022360735.1 Clostridia bacterium | reverse complement strand
TTTTGCCTCTTCATTTCCGAGTTGTGCTTCCAAAATGCGCTCATGTATTTCATCTTCCCAAGAACCTGAATATTTTAAATTTTCCTCCATCCCAACAATCCTTTACTTTATTATGCTTTATGAAATATCCGTATTAAGTGTTTTTTTCAGAAACACTTTGGTACCTTCTCCTAGAACAGAATGCACATTTACTTCATCAACAAATGTTTCCATTACTGTAAATCCCATTCCGGAGCGTTCTTGTTCAGGTTTGGAAGTAAATAATGGTTCCCTTGCTTTATTAATATCCTCAATACCAATACCAGAATCTTCTATCGTAATTTCAACTGTTTTATCTTCAATGGAGCAATGTAATATTATCATTCCTTCATTTGTATCATAAGCATGTATAATCGCATTGGTCACTGCTTCCGATAAGGCAGTTTTTATTTCTATTAGTTCTTCAATGGTTGGATCCAATTGAGAAATGAATGCTGCAACGGCTACCCTTGCAAAAGATTCATTTTCCGATTTATTAATAAATTCTAATTTCATTCGGTTATTAAATGTCGTCATCCTCTCACCCCTCACTCATTAAACCTTTTTAAAGCTTCATCTAGGTCACTGTACTTTTCTATAATGGAATATAATCCTGAAACAGTGAATATTTTATCGACATATTTATTGCAGTTGATAACGCTTACTCGACCGTTTGCATCGTGAATTTTATTGTATCTTCCGATAATTACTCCTATTCCCGAACTATCCATAAATGTAACGTCTTTAAAATCGAAAATGAGATGTTGTATAAAAAATGCATCTATGGTTCTATCTACTTCATCTCTTACTTCTTTAGCCGTATGATGATCCAGTTCTCCCTCTAATTCAGCAATTAATATATTGTCTTTTGTTTCAAAACTTATTTTCATCCTGCCCCTCCTCTACATCCTATTTCATTTTTATAATTTCTATATCCATGAGAAAAGTCCTTTGGCAAATAAAATCATTAATTCACTACTTTTAACTATTTTTGTCAAAAAAAATCACTTAACTATTAAATGTTAAGTGATTTGATAATCTGTCACCTTATAAAAAATCAACCATTTCTATTTCAATATCTTCCAAAGCATCTTCTACCAACCCGTCCACATTCAGCAAACTTTCTGATTCAAGTATTCTTTCCAGTTTTGGTTTGGTTACCGGGTGTTTTGGTAAAAATACCGTACAACAATCCTCAAAGGGAAGAATGGATGTATCATATGTGCCAATATCTTTTGAAATGTCTATAATATCAACTTTATCCAATGCAATCAAAGGTCTCATAACCGGAATATGGACTGCTTCATCAGTAGCCACCAGCCCTTGGATGGTTTGGCTGGCAACTTGTCCAATGCTTTCCCCGGTAATGAGTGCATGGCAATGGTTTTGAACCGCAATTCTTTCACTTATTTTCATCATAAAACGTCTGGATAAAATGGTCATTTCATCTTCGGGACATTTCTCTGCAATCTGTTGTTGTATATTCAGAAGGTTGACAATTGAGATTTTAAATTTTCCGCTATACTGAGAAACAATTTTTGCTAAATCCAATACCTTCTCTTTAGCACGTTCACTGGTATAAGGGTAAGAATGAAAATGAACCGCTTCAACTTCCATACCTCTTTTAGCCATCATCCATCCTGCAACCGGACTGTCAATACCTCCGGACAACAGTAACAATCCTTTTCCATTTGTCCCAAGAGGCAATCCCCCATAACCGGATATTTTTTCACTATAGATATAAGAATTGTTTCTTCTGACATCAACATGGATAAAACAGTCCGGTTCATGAACATCTACTTGAAGTCCATTGATTTGTCTTAAAATATCGCCGCCGACCTGCCTGCATATTTCCGGAGATTTCATGTGAAACTGCTTAAATCCTCTTTTGGCACTTACTTTAAAAGTTTTTATACCTTTATGCCTCATGAGCTCTTCCATAAATTGTACAGCCGTATCTGAAATTTTCTGAATATCCGTTTCTGTTTCATATGCAATACTAACAGAAGCAATACCAAATACTTTTTTAATTTGAGCTATTACCGCTTCATCTGAATGCCTTTGATCTGCCTCAAGATAAAGAACGCCTTCCGAACGATATAAACTCAAAACATCAAAATCCCTTAGAGCAGTTTTAATTCTTTGCATTAACATTCGTTCAAAGTAAGGTTTATTTAATCCTTTTAAAGCAATTTCTCCGTACTTAATCAAAAATACTTTTTTCATATTTATCTCCTCACCATCTTCCTTATACTTTTCACATGCTTCTTTAATTTTTCCAAGACATAGTCCATTTCCTGAGTATCATTTTCAAATGAGAAGCTGAATCTCACTGCGCCTTCTATCTCCTCAGCATTTAGTCTTGCTGCTTTAAGGACATGGCTTTGAGATTTCTTTTTTGATGAACAAGCCGATCCGGTAGATACATATATACCGTCTTGTTCCAGCATATGCAGCAAAATCTCAGCTTTTACGCCTAAAAAGCTGACATTCAATACATGGGGTGCGCATCGATCATCTTCATAGCTGTTTATTTTAATATCTGAAATTTCTTGCTTTAAGCCATTCAGCAAATGTTTTTTACACTCATTTATTTTTTTAACATGGTCATTAGTAGAAAAAATAGATTCTACAGCTTTACCAAAACCAACAATACCAGGTACATTTTCTGTCCCCGAACGCATATTTCTTTCTTGTGACCCTCCCAACATTAAAGGCTGGATGGTTATTCCATTTCGAATATATAAACCGCCAATACCTTTTGGTCCATGTAATTTATGAGCACTAACAGATAAAAAATCCACATTTATATCTTTAGGACATATGGGTACTTTTCCAAAGGCTTGTACAGCGTCTACATGAAAATACAAGTTATTAAAAAATTTTTTCTGCTTTCCAATTTTATCAATTGGCTGAATGGTTCCTAATTCATTGTTAACGGCCATTACACTTACTAAAATGGTATTCTCATCTAAAGCATCATTGAATGCGTCTATATCCATAAGTCCTTTGTCATTGACTGAAACATAATGTACATCCATTCCATTTTGCTCTAACTTTTTGCA
The DNA here is from genome assembly GCA_022360735.1 of Clostridia bacterium. The sequence continues at coordinate 5,008 of JAKSCF010000295.1, read as the reverse complement.
CACATTTAAAACTGCCGGATGCTCAATACAAGTGGTGATAATTTTATTGCCCTTTTTCTTTAAAGCATTGACTGCTCCAAATAAAGCCATATTATTGGATTCTGTTCCTCCTGAAGTAAAATAAAACTCGTTCTCTTGAATATTCAGCCATTGACATATAATTCTTCTGGCACTTTTAACGCCCTTCTCCGCTGTCATTCCCATTCTATGAAGAGATGAAGGATTACCATAATGATTTTGGTAATAGTCATTCATAACTTCCATAACCTCAAGGAGAGGCTTGGTTGTAGCACTGTTATCTAAATATACTTGCATTTTCAAACACCTCAATATTATTGTAAACAAAAACAAAAATAATAAATTATTTTCTAATTTTTTTTTTTTTTTTTTTCAACCCAGATTATTCATGGAAACTACCTTTTGTTGTTTATATGAATAATCTGGATTCGTATAAATATTACCATACTATTTTAAAAAAGCTTCTACATTTTGTCAAAATTTTTATGAATATAGCCATCTATTTAATCATTACTTACAAAAAAACAATTATTTCTATTGACAAAACATTCAATGCATATTATAATCCAATCAAAATAATACCTTAAATTCTATGATTGGAAAGAGTAGATGAATCATGAAGCTATAGCGAGTCGGAAATGGTGGAAGCCCGATGTGAATTGTTTATTGAATGGTTCCATGAGAAGCAGTGCAAAATCATTTGAGAGTATCACTGGCCGTTGGTCTTACGTTACAAAGACAGGATATCGAAATAGTATGATTCTATTTCCGTATCTGATAGAGTGAGATAGATTTTTCTATCTAAATTAGGTGGCAACACGGAATACAAGTATTTCGTCCTATATGGATGAAGTGCTTTTTTTATTTTATCCATAACTTATACCCTGCACCCTAATTTATAGAAGGATTATCTGTCTAAACTGGGTGGTACCGCGGAATTCAAACATTTCGTCCCTTTTCTGGGATGAAGTGTTTTTTTATTTAAATGGTTTACAGGTATAAAAGAGGAGGAAAAAAATAATGTCTTATAAATATTTAAAGAAATTAAAAAAAGTCTTTAAATCTTCAAAGTTGTTGGTTCTCTCTGCTGAAATTTCGGGAGCAAATGAAACACCAACTTCATTATTTCAAAAACTATGTCATAACAGAAAAAGCTATCTCTTAGAAAGTGCAGAAACCGTTGATAAATTCGGACGTTATTCTTATATAGGCAGGCACCCTTTTTTAGAAGTGAAAGGCTCAGATAATCAAGTCTCTATTTATTGCAAAGATCAGACCATTCATAAAACAGGTTCACCTTTAGACATCATAAAAGATGTGATTGATGATTATAAAATGCCATACTTTGAAGACTTGCCTGACTTCATTGGAGGTGCGGTTGGTTATATAGGCTATGACATCATTCGTAACTACGAAGCATTAGGAGAGATCAATTTTGATGATATGAAAATGCCGGATATACATCTGTTGTTCATGGAAGAATTGTTCATCTACGACCATCTGGATAATAAAATTTTGGTTGTTCTCAATTTACCTGTTGTTGATGATATTGAAAGCACAGGATTTAAAGCAGAAAATCGACTCAAAAAAATAGAAGATGAAATCATGAACCATTATAATCATTCACACCAAAGTGCCGAAAAAATATGTCAAAACACGATGCCTGCTATCAGTAATGAAACAAAGCCTGAATTTATGAAAAAAGTCTTAAAAGCTAAAGCGTACATTGCTGCAGGAGATATTTTTCAAGTTGTCCTATCTCAACGGTTTCAGATTGAAACACAAGTTCATCCATTTGCAGTTTACAACACGCTTAGAAAAATAAATCCTTCACCTTACATGTTCTTTATTGACTTTGAGTCATACACTTTGGTTGGCTCTTCACCGGAAATGCTGATAAAAGTAAAAAACAATCTAATTGAAACCGTTCCTATTGCAGGTACACGACCTAGAGGCAAAACACCGGATGAAGATGCTCTACTGGCAAAAGAACTGCTGGAAGACGAAAAAGAACGAGCAGAACATCTAATGTTAGTAGATTTAGCCCGAAATGATGTGGGTAAAATATCTGAATTTGGAGCCGTTAAATTAACCAACTACATGGATATACAAAAATATTCTCATGTCATGCACATTGTTTCCAATGTTGTTGGTTATCTTAGAAAAGAGTATAACATGTTTGACGCTTTGGCAGCATGCCTGCCGGCCGGAACGGTTTCAGGTGCTCCTAAAATAAGAGCTATGCAGATCATTGATGAACTGGAAAATAATAAAAGAGGGGTATATGCAGGGGCTGTAGGATGTATCGGATTCAATGGGAATATGGATACTTGTATTGCCATTAGAACCATTGTTTTTAAAGATCAAATTGCTTCTATTCAAGCGGGTGCAGGTATTGTTGCTGACTCTGACCCTGAAAGTGAATACGTTGAAACGCTTAGAAAAGCAAAGGCATTGACTTATGCCATAAAAAAAACTGAGGAGGATTTAGCATGATTGTAATTATTGATAACTATGACTCTTTCACTTACAACCTTTACCAATATGTAGGTGAAATCAATTCCGATATACAGGTATTTAGAAATGATGAAATTTCCATTAAGCAACTTAAAAAGATGGATGTCTCTCACATCATTATATCTCCGGGACCTGGTACTCCAAAAGATACCGGCGTTTGCAAAGATATCATCAATGAATTCGGAAGCAAAATTCCAATTCTAGGCGTATGTCTTGGACATCAAACCATCGGTGAAAGTTATGGATGTGAAGTCATAAGAGCAAAGGAACTTGTCCACGGTAAAACATCTATGATTTATCACGATGAAAGTGGTATTTTTAAGGATGTTGAGAATCCAATAAAAGTAACTCGATATCATTCATTAATCATTGACAAGAATTCTGATACGAATGATTTATTCTTTACAGCTAAAACCGACAATGGTGAAATTATGGCATTAATGCATAAAAAGCATCTCATATTCGGCGTGCAATTTCATCCTGAGTCTATTGCTACCAGTAGTGGCAAGCAAATATTGAGAAACTTTCTTAATTTACCAAGTCTGGGGGGAGTTCAATGCTAAAGTTTGCTATCCATAAGCTTATCAAGAAAGAGAACTTAACAGAAGAAGAAATGATTCAAGCCATGAACGCTATCATGGAAGGCAATGCCCCATCTTCACAAATAGGAAGCTTTCTAACAGCACTTCGTATGAAGGGAGAAAACGTAGATGAGATTACCGGTGGTGCTAAGGTCATGCGAGAAAAAGCTTTAAAAGTAACAGTAAATAATGAATATGCCGTAGATCCTGTTGGTACAGGCGGTGATGGTGTTCATACATTTAATATATCCACCCTTGTATCTATTGTCACAGCAGCATCAGGCGTCAAGGTTGTTAAACATGGAAATCGCAGTGTTTCAAGCAAATGTGGCAGTGCTGACGTACTAGAAAGCCTGGGTGTTAATATCCAGCTCACACCGGTCCAAGTCAAAAAATGCGTAGACGAGATTGGTATCGGTTTTATGTTTGCACCTAGATTTCATGAAGCGATGAAAAATGTGATAAAACCTAGAAAAGAGTTGGGTTTTAGGACTATTTTCAACCTTCTGGGTCCTCTCACGAATCCGGCATTGGTAAAAAATCATGTGCTGGGTGTATATGATCCAAACCTAACTGAACTCATGGCAAATGTGTTAAAAAATCTCGGCTCAAGGAACGCATTGGTTGTACACGGATTAGACGGTTTAGATGAAATAACCATTACAACAGAGACTAAGGTGACTGAATTAAAAAACAACGAAATATTCACTTACTACATTCGCCCCAAAGATTTTAACTTTTCAATGGGTAAAATAGAAGATTTAGTGGGTGGTGCACCTGGTGACAATGCCAATATACTTTTGAGTATCTTAGAGGGAGAACAAGGTCCTAAAAGAGATATTACACTATTAAATGCCGGTGCAGCCATATATGTAGGCGGTCAAGCCAATACATTGACTGAAGGCATTGAAAAAGCCAAGCAATCTATTGACCAAGGTCTTGCCTTGAATAAGCTTACCCAACTCATCACATTAAGTAAGGAGTTTATATCATGATTTTAGATGACATTATCGCCTATAAGAAGAAAAAAATATGGGATGAAAAGCAGTTGACTTCCATGAATAAAATTTACGCACAAATAGAAAATTGTAACGAAAGCAGAGATTTTAAAAAAGCTTTAGATAAAGAGGGCATTAGTATCATTGCAGAAATAAAGAAGGCCTCTCCTTCCAAAGGTATCATTAAAAAAGATTTTGATCCCATACTCATTGCAAAGGCTTATACCCAAAATCGTGCGGATATCATATCCGTACTGACGGAAGATCACTTTTTCGAAGGACATAATTACTTTTTAAAGTTAGTAAGAGATGTCACCTCTGCACCTCTATTGAGAAAAGATTTTATCATTGATCCTTATCAAGTCTATCAGTCCAAAGCGTTGGGTGCAGATGCCATCCTTCTTATAACTGCAGTATTATCTAAAAAAGAACTCATCCAACTAAAAGAGATTGCTGAAGGACTTCAACTTTCATGTTTAGTAGAAGTTCATGACCGCTCTCAGTTGGAAATGGCTTTGGAAGCTGATTCAGATATCATAGGCATCAATAACAGAGATTTAAAAACTTTTAAAACCTGCTTAACGCACACGGAAAATCTCGTAAAGCATATTCCAAAATCCAAATTAGTGGTTAGCGAAAGCGGCATCAATACCAGATCTGATATTCAGTATCTTCATGATTTAGGTGTTAAAGGTGTTTTAATTGGCGAGAGCTTAATGCGGTCAGATTCCATTGATAATAAGTTTAAGGAACTTAGGGGGGAATTGAATTGACAAAGGTTAAGATTTGCGGATTAAAATGTGAAAATGATATTGATTATGTCAATGAACTCATGCCGGATTATATAGGGTTTGTTTTTGCAAAGAGTAAAAGACAAGTTGATAAATTCAAAGC
>JAKSCF010000763.1 GCA_022360735.1 Clostridia bacterium | reverse complement strand
TTTTCAAGTGTTTACCTTAATAACTTCTCGACAATAAGCATAATGGTCATACACGTTATACAGATGGCGGTCCATAACAGCGCATTCTTTTTCATTCCCTTCACCTCACACATTATATTATATTAAGAGATTTGGGGTTTAAGAATTAATAATTAATAATGAATAATTAATAGTTAAGGTAGATTTTGTTTCACAAAATCTTTATTATATTTCTCAAAAAAAAGGAGATTTTCTACAGAAAATCATCCTCAATTATTAATCATTCATTGTTCATTGTTATTTATCTGACTGGTTTTAAAATATCTTTGGCTTCCATTTTGCTTTTGTATTCCGAATCCATTTCCATTAATCCAGCAGGGAACTTGTAGCATTCCATTCTTTCTATGAATGGGTCCGGATCAAAGTATTCCGGTCCACGTACACCAACGCCTGTCCAAATACCTTTAGCAATTAATTCCATCATCAGCGCTGGGTTAAATGCAGTTTGAGCAACAACTGCTTGAGTATTATATCTTTCCAAGCATTCTTGGTTATCCGCAACTTGATACAGGTAAGCAGATCTATACAGACCATCTTTTTTACCGGTTACCCAAGTACCTGCACAACCTTTGCCCTTCATAATTCTTCCGATCTCTAATGGGTTGGGTGCAGCTTTAGCTAAAAAGTCTCTAGGCGTGATTTCTGAATCTCCTACCTTTATCTTCATGTTCTTATCATCCATATTCAAAGATCTTAAATACTTTAAGCAATCGATAAAATCTTGGCCGATACCATATTTGAAAGTGACTCTATTACAGTCAATATATCTAGGCATTAGCGCAACTTCTTCATGTTCTACATTAACAACTTCAACCGGGCCGATTCCTTCAGGGAATACAAATACTTCTGGCTCTGAGAAAGGTTCGGTTGTAAACCAACCTTTATCTTTTTCCCAAATAAGTGGTGGGTTCAGACATTCTTCAATGGTTGTCCAAATGGAAAAACCAAATGCGATGTCTTTACCTTCTACTTCATAATTATCGCCATCTCTTACGTTTAATTCATATATCTCGTCAAATAAATGCTTTTGAGCATATTTTGCAAATACGTCTGACATTCCTGGTTCAACTCCGGAACCAACAACAGCCAGCAATCCTTTTTCTTCCCATTGCTTAGCTTTGTCAAACTGATAATCTCCAAGTTTAATATGTGTTTTTTCATATGGCTTCTCAGGGTGAGCTTTTGATAAAGTCATAGCACAGTCCATATAATTTACACCAGCTTCAAATGCTGCGTCAAAAATAGTTTCGTTAAATCTTGGGTCTACACAATTCATGATCATTTCAACATCATATTTTTTTGCCATTGCAACGATTTCATTTAAATCAGATGCATTAATTTTTTCTGCAGGATATCTTGTTTCCCCTAATCTCTTAGAAACTTCTTTCGCTCTGTTCACATCGTAATCGGAAAGAACCATTTGTTCCATCCATTCACTATTTGGGTCTACATCTTTAGTTATTGCTGCAAGCGATTCCCCTACGCCACCTACACCTATTAGTAAAACTTTCATTATAGTTTTCTCCCTCCAATTCAGTGGTTTAGTTTTAACATTTACGAACGACTCTGTAAATATTTTAGTATGATTTTTCAGAATATTCAATTATGTAGTTGCTCTCTTTTTTGTACTTGTTTGCTGTGATTGTTGGTGCTAATATTTTTTGAAATAGCAAATTAGTACAAAAAATAGGGGACAGGAAATTGAATTACATTAATTTTCTCAAAAACTAAAAAGGAGATTTTCTAACAGAAAATCATCCTAAATTATTAATTATTCATTATTAATTGTTCTTATCCTATTTCTTTTCTACTATGATCATTTCAGCTGAAAATTCGCTTATATTGGATTGAATTTCTAAATGGCCGTCTGCCTTTGTTTCTCTTACAAACACCTGTGGATAGGATGCCCACTCAATAATTTGCTTTGTCTCCTCTTTTATAATATCCGGAAATCCCAGTTTTGCATAAATAGAAAAAATACAATTCTTTTTACTAATGCGATATTTCTTAATATTATATTCACCGTTAATATGATTAATTTTTATAATAAATTCATTTTGTATTTGTGTATTTTCTATGAGGGATACAAGCTCTTCAGGAGGTTGTATGTTTTTATAAACCTCTTCAAAATAAGAATCCGCCGAATATATCAAAATTTTATAAGCATTTAGAGCTTTTAGAATGATGTAATTTTTTCCTGAAGCTAGAATTTCACCCTCCAGGTCAATGATCATTTTGTGCGCATAAAATGACGGCTTTTTTATTCCTGCCGATGTTATAATCCCATTATCACCCTTCATCATCGTATAGGAATCCATAGAATCTACAGCAATATATGAATCAGATATATCCTCCAAAAGCCCTCTTTGTATAATACCGGGTACCATTAAAACCGAATCATATACATAATTCCGATCTACATTAACGGGCTTTTCAGATATCTTTATGTCTAAATTGCTGCCGGCTCTTTCTTTGATTTTTTTTAAAACATCCCTAGGGTTTTCATTTTCAACAATAATTTCAAAGCTTAATTTTTTTTCGATGTCTTCTCTTCTAACACTTAATCTTTTTATTGTTTGATATATGTCCACTGAAACTTGATTGACGTCTTTATAAGAAATGGTTATTATCAGGCCTAGACCCAAATCTAAGACGTTAATCAAAGCTTCAATATTGGTTGATATGTTGACATTCAATACTTTTATAATTTTAATATTCAGACTTTCACAGATCTCTATTAGCTGTTTTAATGCTTCACTATAAACTAAAAGGTTGATGTCTTCTACAATTAATGTCCTCCAGCTTTTTTTTAGATATGGTCTGGTATCACCTTTACTATCAACTTCTATAACCTCAATAGATTTTGTACCGCTATTGTTATAATGGGCATATACATTACTAAAATGTGTCTTAATGATGCTTAAAATACTTTCTTTGTTATATGTAGTAAACTTTCCTTTGGTTTCTTCACCCCGAACTTTATCTAAGTAAAGTTCTCTATATTCGTCCGGATGGCAATTAAACCATTTTGTAAAATATTTTACAAAATATCTTGGTGCCGAGAATCCGCATTCCATAGCAATTTCACTGATTTTCTTATCTGTACCTAAAACCAGCATTTCTGATTCCTCGACTCGAACAAAGTTTAAAAAATCTTGAAAGCTTAATCCTGTAGCTTCTTTAATAACATGGGATAAGTAATATACACTTAGATGTTCACGTTCAGCTATTTCCTGCAAGGTCAATTTTCTAGAATAATTCTCATAAATATAATTGGTAATGCGATTAACCCGTTCAGCAAGAATTTTATTGCTTTTATTTTTCATTTCATTGATAAACTTACCGTCATCCATGGAAAAGTATTGAAAATCATTAATAAGCTCTGTTATAAAATCATTGGTATATTTTATAATTCTATCTTGATAGCCTTCTGTTTTATTTAAAGCTTCTACCATAGTTCTTATCATCAGTTTTCTTAATTTTTCTAAGGGTTCATTAACCTTGTCCGCATTATAAGAGGTGTCTGTTATAAAAAAAGGATTGATTAAGTTAGAATGGTATTTCCTAAAAAAATTGAGATCAATTTGTAAAATCAATATGACATTTTGTTCACTTGTACACATTATGCTATGAAGCTCTCTGTTATTGATAATAAGAACATCGTCCTTTTTTAAAGCATAAGTGTAGTATCCGTCCTTAACCTTTATGGTTCCATCCAGAACAAAGATAACCTCTAGTTCCTCATGATAATGTATGGGATATTCTTCAAAACTGGCAACAAAAATATTGACCGGCAGATTATCTTGATATAATACTTTTTCCTTTAGCATAAAATCTCTCCGTTAAGCAAACTCTATTCCATTGGAATTTTTTGTTCCATTTCAATAGAGCTTTCTTTTTTTAAACATTCCCTAAATACACTTTTTTAAGATATTTCGAACCTATTTTTTTTGCTTGGTTCATAAAATGTATATCAGTAGGTGCTTGTTTATATTGGTATCTTGGGAAATATCGACTAAGATGAAGAGGTATTGAATCATCTATGGTACTGATATATCTAGCAATATCTTCTATGGTTTCTATATTATCATTTTTACCGGTTACTAATAAAGTAGTTATCTCAATATGGCACTTTTGAGCACTTGTTTTTATGGTATCTAACACAGGCCGAATGCGCCCTTTGCATTCCTTATAATATTCATCACTAAACCCTTTCAAATCTATATTCATAGCGTCTATATAGGGTAATAATTCTTTTAAAGGTGCTTGATTAATATAACCATTGGTTACCAGTACATTTTTCTTTCCTTTTTTCTGATTAAGCTTTGCCGTATCCAAAACAAACTCATACCAAATAGAAGGTTCATTGTAGGTAAATGCAATGCCTATATTATTCTTTTCATGAATGGCCATATCTACAATATTTTGAGGTGTTGTTAGTACACCTTCTTTTATTTCTTGGGATATATTATGGTTTTGACAAAACCCACACTCAAGGTTGCATCCAAAAGTTCCTATAGACAATATTCTATATCCCGGATAGTAATCTTTTAAAGGTTTTTTTTCAATAGGGTCCATTGCATAGGAAGATATTCTCCCATAATTGGTACTCAATAAAGTACCATTCTTATTGTACCTGACCTTGCAAAGCCCTGCTTTTTTGTCCTCAATAAAACAGTAATGCGGGCATAATGTGCATTTAACAGTATCGTTGCTTAGTTTTTCATAATACATACATTCTTTCTCTTTCAACATAATAATACATCCTTTCACAAGATCCAATAAATATTATGTTAATCTGTGAATATTTGTCGAAATATTTATCAACATGTCATCACAAACAAAATACACCTTTTCATTAGTTTTCCACATAAGAATTTAACTGTTAGAAACAAATATCCCAAAACTAGTGTGGAAAACAAATTACCCTTTAATCCATTGAAATAACTAACCTTTAGCAGTACACCGTTTTTTTTATCAACAAGTTATCCACAGTTTGAATAATTTATTTATGTCTTTCTACTTTAAACCTGTACATTTTATATTTTTCGTCTTTGGTGATATTTGCTTTTTTAAGTGCAATATTTAGCTGATCCTCTATAGTTTCAACACCTTCAAGGTTTGGAAGCAACAATCCTTTTCTAAATCCTTTTTCCACAATAACACCATATTTTTTGACATCAAGCTCTTCTTTGCTGAATATTTCCTCAGGTTCTCCCAGAACATCCACTGAGTATACCAATTGTTCTAATTCATCTCTATCAACTGGATAAAATCTAGGATCCTGAGTGCCTGAATGTATTGAATTTCTAATGATTTCTTTACCAATATTGTTTTCCACAGGCTGTGTTGTCCCAATGCAGCCTCTGAGTTGTCCATCTTTTTTAATTGAAACAAAAACACCGGCTTTTTTGGTCTTTAAATCTTCTTGTGTATAACTTGGTAAATCTATTGTGATTTGCTCATTGACATAAGCCTCTAAAGCCCTCCGTGCAAGCCTTACCAACGGGTCTTCCCTTTCACGTATTAAAAGGATTTTTTCATCGGACTTCTTTTTTAAGCAATCTAAAAACAATCTATTTTGATCTTTCTCCACAGGCTGAATAATCGCAGTACCATAACCTACACCAAAAGGCCCCTCATAGGATAAAACATCTGTGGAAATGCGCCAACCATCAAAAGCGCCAAGCATAATATCTATAGAGCTCAATCCGCATTCTCCTGCCTCAGTTACAATGCTGTCCTCCAAAGAAAAGATACCTTCTACATCACCCTCTTGGATGAGCTTTATTATGGTTTTATCAAATTGCTGGCCACTAGGATGATACCCTGCAGGTGCATCAGGCGTTAATTTATGGGATAAATCTCCACTTGCAATGATCACAGCATCATTAGAAGTGAAGGCTAGGCTTTCTGCAATGATTTTCCCAAAATGATATTGTTCTTCTCTGGGGATCATGCCATAGTTGATATGAACCAATTGGTACGGTTTGTACACTTTTTCCACAAAATACAACGGCACCACTGCTCCATGGTCCAAATCTGTATTTAATTTGTAATCTCTTATTCTTTCTTCATCTAATAAAACAGTTGGTACTCCTTGTTCCCAAGCTTCACCATCAAGCTCTTTGACAAAGTCCAGGTTATTTTCTTTTTCAATCTTTACATTTTTTGCACCAAATCGACTGAGATCACCTTTTAAAGTTGAAATGCCCATAATAGATATGGCATCTTTAAAGAATGCCCCATGAGGTGAAATCAAAATAATCGTATGGGGCTTTTTCTCAGCTATGTCTTCACCCATCTTGTTTAAAGCCTTAATGGTTTTTTCAATTTTCTGTTCTTGTCCTTTTCCTACATCCGGTATAATAACCGGCGGATGAGGCATTAAATATGCACCCAGTATTTTACCCATTTTTAATCATCTCCATTTATTACTTATTTACATTATTCATTCACTACATAGTCTATACTTTTCTTTGGAGGATTATTTGTAACCTCACAATATTCTAAAAGTCCTTTATATATACATTCAGACAATTTCATTTGGTAATCATCTGTTTGAAGCAATTGAGCTTCATTGCTGTTGGATAAAAAGCCGCATTCCACCAGGACAGTAGGTACTTTCACATTTTTTAAAAGTAAAATATCATTTTTAGCTTTGATTTGGCGATGATTGCCATTATCAATACCCTCAAGTAAAGCTTTCTGTACCTCTGCTGCCAGCAGCTTGCTCTCCGGTGAATGACTGGGATAAAAGGTTTGTGCTCCATAGCAGGATGATTGTGGGAAACTGTTAAGGTGGATAATAAAAACATAGTCAGGCTCCGCTTTGTCAATTAATTTCTTCCGGTTTACAAGGTCCTGCATTTTTTTACTGCGTATGCTACCATTTCCTGAATAAAGGCCTTCATCTTTTTCTCTGGTCATAACAACTTTCCATCCATTTTCTTCAAATATACTTTTTAATTTTAAAGAAATGGCTAAATTAATATCACTTTCTCTAACTCCCGTTGAACTAACTGCACCGCCATCTATTCCTCCATGACCTGGATCAATGACCACTACACTCAAGTACTTTGTGTCAAATACTTCCATTACCGATTCAAAATTGAATAGTATGAATATCCCAAACATTACCGCTAAAAAACTCGTAATGATGACTTTCTTCTTGATTACAATCAACATATATAAATTGCCCCCCTGTCTCCATATTATTTTATTCGCGTCAAAATCAAATATGAAAGCAGGGGGGATTTTTTCTTCTTAATGTAACATTTTGTTATTTCTTATCCATATAGACTCTACTGCCTGTCGCACTTTTCTGTTTTTGATATTTTCCGTTATAGGGGCATACCGCTTCTTTATCCATTTCGGCAAAAACCAACTGACAAACTCTTCGACCTGACGTTAACTTTATAGGTAATCTATTAGCATTGTATAATTCCAAAGTAATCTCTCCTTCAAATCCTGGATCTACCCATCCAGCATTTTGAATAAAAAGACCAATTCTACCTATAGAGCTTCGTCCTTCTACAAAAGCCGTTAAATTATTAGGAAGTTTTATGTACTCCAATGTTGTTGCTAATAAGAAAGAGTGGGGCGGAATAATCACTTCGTTACTTGTAAATTCCAAGTACTTAATTTCTTTATCCAATGACATGGATTCAACCGTATTTTCATCTACCTTCAAAAAATGATTCCCCAGTCTTAAATCAACTGATGCAGGCTGAATTTGTTCTTCAATGATTGGCTCAATTTTTAAGTCACCTTGCTTTAAATATTTTTTTATGGTTCCATCCGATAGTATCATTTTACACCTCAGTTTTTATTTGTACTATTTTGTAATATTAGCTTTTTATTGAGTCTGTAATTCAGAATATCTAAAATTACCGCTGTGATTGGTGCCCCAAAGAACATTCCTGGAATACCAAAAAGCTTGCCGCCTAAGATAACAGAGAACATGATCCATATAGGACTGATTTTCAAGGAATCCCCAACCATCTTTGGTGTAAGAAATAATGCATCCACAAACTGTAGCAGCAACAGAAAGAGAAAAACCCATAACCCCAGCCATGGGTCAATTAAAGCGACTAATATACCTCCTACCGCTTCTCCAATAAATGGTCCAAAGTAGGGAATCATGTTAGTCGCTGCAAAAACAACGCTTATCAGCATTGTGTACGGACTCTTTAATACAATCAGACCAACGAAACATACTATGCCCAATATAGCTGAAGCAAGCGCTTTGCCTAAAACATATTTAATAAAAGTACGGTTCATTTTTTTCCAGAAGATATTGTATCTGACAATTGCTTTTTTCCCAAATAATCCTTTTACAATTTTTTTTGACCCTTCCACCCATACATCCTTTGATATAATGAAATAGGCAGAAGCAATCAATGATAAAATCACCACAATTGTATTGGTGGTAAAAGAAATAGCACTAAAGATAACTGTACTGGTAATGGTTGTCGCTTTATTTTCTACAGTTTCAAATATTGAATTAATGAAATCCGCAATCTTCACTGTCAGTATATCTGCGTCTCCACTATAAACATTATTGTTAAATTCCAGCAGCATTTGTTGTCCCTTATCTAATATTTCCGGTAATTCTTCAAATAAATCTGTAACACTGGTCACCACTTCGGGAAGAATATATACCATTGCAGATACTATTAGGTACACCAATATTGTATAGATACATAAAGTACTAATGGCTCGTCTAAGCTTTGGTTTCATTTTATCAAAAAAGATTCTTGATATGACTATTTTATCAAAAAACTCTACAACAGGATTGAATATGTATGCTATAATGGCGCCAAAAACAAATGGTTTGGCAGAACTGATTATTTTGCCTACTTTTTCTCCGGCATTGATATATACATCATCAGCATTATCCATGAACTTATATACAATAATGGTAATGACAATAAGGATTAATAGCCGTAAAGTCGATAACCAACTTTTGGAGTCATAAATGTTTTTCATAAGTTTCATCCTTTAACCCAGATTATTCACAATAAACTACAAAAACCAGGGTTTTAAAATCTTTATGTTTTTATTATACAGAAAGTTTTTTTTTAATACTACTTATTGCCTTAAAAAAATCTATTTTTCTGAATTTTGACTATTTATGAGACTTACTATAGAATCAATAGTAATTAATAATGAACAATGAATAATTAATAGTTAAAGAGGAGATTTTGTGAAACAAAATCATCAATAATTATTCATTATTAATTATCAATTATTAATTAAAGAGGAGGTTATTATGACCGTTAAACTTTTTCATGAAGATGTTTATTTAACCGAATGTTATAGTCAGATCGTTGATATACATGACCATGATGATGATCAATTTATTATATTGGATCAAACTATTTTTTCGCCTAGAGCAGGTGGTCAACCGGGAGATCAAGGCACTATCGGAGGATGTGATGTAAAGCGTGTTATTGAAAAGGATGGCGTTATCTACCATCAAGTCGCTTCTATTCCGGCAACCAAACAAGTTCATTGTCAAATCGACTGGGCGCATCGTTTGGATATGATGCAAAATCATTGCGGCGAACATATTTTATCCGGCATCTTTTTTAGTGAATATGGAGCAGCTAATAAAGGATTCCATATGAGCAGTGATACTGTTACTATGGATATTGACATACAAAATATAGATCATGAAATAATAGAACGTGTAGAGAATTTAGCCAATACTGCCGTGTATAATAATTATCCCATACATACAACTTTTCTTGATAGTAAAGATGAAGCTGATAAACATTCTTTGAGAAAGTCCCTTAATGTATCAGAAGATATAAAAATAGTAACAATTGAAAATACAGATTGTATTGCTTGTTGTGGTACGCATCCTTCTTATACAGGGGAAGTTGGCATCATCAAAATCACTAAATATGAAAAATATAAAGGAATGACCCGAATTTATTTTAAATGTGGACAAAGAGCATTAAGGGATTATCAATTTAAGCATGAAATTGCCACTGAGCTCTATAGGATGCATTCTGGAAATTCCAGCAATATTATTGAAAAAATAAAAAAAGAAGAAGAGAAGAATAAATCCATAAGAAAAGAACTTACAGATTATAAAAATTCTATCAGTAAGCTGGAAGCTGAAAAAATAGGTATGTTTGAAAAAGATTTTATTATGCTTCGTTATCAGGATTATGGCACAGACGTACTGCAAAATATTATTAAAAGAACTCTGAATAACTCTAGTAAAATATTAGTACTTGTATCTGATTCTCACCATGCTGTCGTACTGGCTCATAACATGTCTTCTTCCGATATACAATTTGGACAACTGGTTAAAAAATATGCCATAAATCTGGGAGGCAAAGGCGGGGGTTCTAATACTTCTGCACAAGTTGGTTTTAATGATAAAGCTTCTATGGATGCATTTTGCGATATAATTGTAGGGGTATTAAGCAATAGTAATCCCAATATCTAAGAAATCACCACATCACCTTGTTCCTCTCGATGATACAAGATAATGAATAACAGTATTTCCTAATATGCATACTTAGTAAATTCATTAGGACCTGCTGAACGAATACATATTATTAACTACAGGAGATACTTGGTATATAATTTGTAATGAAGAAATACTAGTTTTAATGAAGTGCAACGGAATTAAAACCAAAGGGTGGTAATACTTTGTAGAGGTTTAGGCACTGACCGTCAAGCTCTAGTATATTTAAAATGTATTGCCCTTTGTTTATTTTGTAATGAAAATTATATGGTGGCCACGGTTGAGCCACCACTACATTTTGGGAAGATTTTGTAGAACAAAATCTCCATAAATTAATTATTGTTCAATGCATTATTTCTAAGCTTCTCAAGGGTTTGGTTAATTTTTTGCAGCGCTTTTTCGATATTATCTTCATTAACTACCGACGATTCTATAGGACATCGGCCATCTCCTGCTCTATTCTTTATATAAGGTACAACTTCACCGCTGATTACATCCGTATGATGCTTAAATAATAAATCTTGAGCTGACTCACTTATTATTGGCGTGTATAACCCTTTGACCGACATTGCAATTAATAAAAAGGCTGCTCCTTTTCCTATGATTTTATCCGCTACATAAATATTGGTATGCTTTTTATATTCATCACTTTGAAAAAAATCTAAAAGGGGTTTTACGCCCTTATCCTTGGATGTGAATAAAATATTTTCTTCGTTTCCAATGACACAAGTATAATCTTTTTCCTCAAGTTCCTGTTTCAAGTGATTTAGTGGATTCATTTTTAAAAATATTCCTTTCTAATACTATAACAATAGCCGGTAATAAAAGTATTTGTATGATAATCCCCGGTAAACCTTTGGCTACTGCAGCGGTGACACTAAAACTCCCGGGTAATGTTATGCCAAATAAAGGTATTACAATTGCAATTAACAGGCCATAAACCACTCTTCCGGATACCATGGCAGCAAAAAGAGAAAAGTATATATTTTTTTTATATTTAAAGTACAGCATGCCTGCTACCCATCCATATACCCCCAGCTCTGCTACCATGAACCATAATCTTGGTACCGGCGGCATCCCAGTAATAGCACCGCTTAAAAGAGGTGAAAAGATGCCCGTTATGATGCCTACCAGCGGCCCGCATAACATGCCGGCTGCTATTACAGGTAAGTGCATGGGTAAAAAGACCCCTCCCAGCATAGGCCCTCCTATGAAGTGAAAAATTTGCGGAATAATAATTCCCAAAGCTATAAATACAGAGCTGTATACTAATTTTCTTGTATTCATTTTTGATCTCCTTTCTACAGAGGAACACCACAGAGGGATGTTCCCTATATTAAAATAGCAATTTAAAATTGGTAAAAGATTGCCGCGCCTATGGGCTTTCAAAGACATTGAGTGATTGGGCATTTACTGAAAAAATAAACCACAAAGTATTAACCTTCGCGG
>JAKSCF010000429.1 GCA_022360735.1 Clostridia bacterium | reverse complement strand
TTTTTCTAGTACTTTTTCGATAACCTGAAAATCTATACTCGCCAGAGTATAGATTTTGTTTCTATAAAAGGGATATAAAGGGGCGGATCGGGTTAATGAACGGGGTGAAAATTGACCTGTTCGCCTTTGGTGTTTCAGATAAATTCTAATATTAAGCATTGGTATGAAAGTTGCGAAATAAATTTGTTGCTTAACAAATTTAAAGAAAGGAGTGGCTTAGTTAGGTTAGACCATGTTATTGGATGAAAGGAGAAGACATAATTATGATCAATATTTTAGATAATATCGGACAGATAACCAGTGTTATCTCTGAGACGGTATGGCAGATATTTTTGCCTTTGTTAGTGATATCGGGGTTATTCGTATCAATTAAAACAATTTTTAAAATAAAAAAAGAAATAACTACTAAATCAAGGATCAATGTTAAGGACTTTATAGGCCCTACTTCAATTGCATTAGGAGCTATGATTGGTACCGGTGCAATAATAGGTGTTTTAGGCTCGTTAAGTAACTTGGCAGGACAAGGTCAAATGTATATTGAAGCTATGGCAATTTGGGCGTTGGTAGGGTCACTAATTTTAGTGCCACTATCGTATTCTGAAGTATTAATTTCTAAAATCATGAGAAAACCGCCAAAAGAATATATTAATACATTATTGTTTCCTGCTTTTGGAACAATTTACGGAGTTGGATTTATTGGGTTATATATTTTTGGATTTGGCGGTTTCCAATTCAGTGGTATGGATGCAGCCATAACAATCATTGCAAATAAATTTGCAGGAATTGAATTGGCTGTTATGCAAAGATATTTATTTGTAATAATTCCATTAATAATGATTACATCTGCAATCATTTTAACTAAAAAACATGATTTGTTTATTAATTCAATGACGATAATGATAGGTATAGCCGTAGTGTCATATTTCTTATTCTTTTTTATTCTTGTTTTTAAAACGTCTGGTCACTGGGGAACCTTTTTCGGCAACTTATTAAAAGGGCTGACAAATCCGGTTTCCATGTTATTGGGTACTCCTTTAGGATTCACACTAGGGTTGCAGCGTATTATTCAAACAACTGAATCTGGAATCGGTGCATTGCCAATGGCAGCCCAAGAATCAGATAATGGACCACGTGCTGCATCTATACTGGCAGTAATCCCAGTTATTATTACAGTTGTAGTTGCTATTTTAGTCACTACATACATTACTTCGTATGGAATAGCACAAGGTATTATTCAATTACCTGCAGATAGTCTTACTAGATTGGTTGGATTTTATAATACTGCTGCATCAGTAACCGGCATTTTTGGAGTGATCGTATTGGCATTATTTACAGTTTTATCTGGATTAACATCATTATTAGGGGGGTATTATTATTTAAAAGTGGTATTAGGTACCGCTGAAAATGTAAATATAGCCATTTATATTGGATTAATATCTATAGCAGGTACATTGGCTACATTTGGCTTCGGGATCGTATTTGATGTTGTAGATTTACTATTATTTGTTGTAACTGGTATTAATGTGGCTGCACTAGTTGTATTTGCAAAAAATAAATGGCAAGATTATAAATTAAAAGAAGTGAAAGAAAGTGAAAGGGGAGTAAATCCCAAATCTAAAATTACTGCTTAAATGGAAAGATTACAAATTATCCAAACTATAAAACGAAGTCATTATTGACAAAACGCAAGTCAATAATGACTTGAATCCATACTAAAAGGTTCTATACAACAAGACTGACAATGCAAACGAAAGGTTAACATTGCCAGTTTGTTTTATTGACTAAATGGTGTTTCAAACATATTTATTTCGTCATATAGGATGAAGCGATAATGCTTATAGTGACAAATACTAATAAACCTATGATGAATACCCATGAAAGTGGTCTTGCAAAATTACAGGTCCATCCTATTCCAAACCGTTTTTCAATGAAAAGAGCAGGGTCGTCTGGGTTGTAATAGAATACCCCCATTTTCCAATACTTATCATCATCCCGATTGATAAAATCGCTTTCCTTATCTTGACCAATTTTAATTCGACTGCCGCCTTGGCCTGTTTTCACAGAAAGTATGATGGCATAAACGATGATACCAATGGTTAAAACAGCGGACACGATGCTGAAAGAAGCATAACCAACGAATCCTGCGTGAGATAAGGGGATGAACATAAATATGGTTATCAGCGCTAAACCGGTTATGACTATGAATGCAGACCATTTATAACGAAACATTTGATTCTGCTTCATTGAAATTTCCGGATTTTCTGCTTCAATTTGCTGCTTAGATTTTCTGATGATCCAGTAAACAAAAATTAGAAGTACTGTGATGAAAATCTGAATTATTAAAGGCCAAGACACAGAAAGTAAAGATTTACCGGCCCATCTTGTTATTTCTCCGGTGATGTTAAACTGCATAGGCAGACGATCGGGCATTCTATCATAAAAAATTACAGTCAATGCAGCGGTAAATGAAATCACAATGCCATAAAGTAAAAACCATAAAGGAGATACCAGCATTTTTTTGCTTCTAAAATCAGTGTCAATAACGGTTACCTGCTTTTTATCCTGTGTCCAGTTGGATTCTGATTTTAATGCTTTCATTTTTTTGTGTCCGGATAGATAAAAAACGCCGCCTAAAACCAATTGAACAACAATACTTAAAGATATTAAGATTTCAGTTTTTTCGGTTTGATCTAACAAAATCAATATAAAAGCAGCGGCCAATAGCAAAATACCTGTTATTAAAACATTGTTCTTATAGCGGCTTCTAATGGATACCACTTGGGGAAGGTGATAGACATCCTTTGGTATAGATACACCAAAACTTTCGGTTTTTCTGGTAAAGTAGGGTGTAAAAGCAAAAATAACCAATAAAGATAATTGCGGAAGCAACATAAAAAGCAACATAAAAGTTTTCATATATAACACTCCTTTACTT
>JAKSCF010000335.1 GCA_022360735.1 Clostridia bacterium | reverse complement strand
TAGTGGCTGAGTTGGAAATTGTATACAGCTTACTGCTTAAATTCTTCACAATATATTGAAGAAACTTTGCATCTTTGCAAGCAGTCTCTCTTAATATACTCATCTTGATAGCAATGCATAAAGATTCATCCAATGATTCAACATGACATTGGGTCTGATAGTCTGTTAATAACTCAATATCCCCTAATACATTTAGAGGTCGATTTAGCCTGATAAGAAGTAATTTGCCATTATCTTGCAACATATAAATCTTTATCTTACCGCTTACAAGAAAATACATGTACTTTAAATCAATGCCTTTATTAAAAATAATTTCACCTTTATCAAAGCAAAACAGTTCCATATCTTTGATGAGTGCATCATCGAAGATATGGCGGAGGTTATATTTTTCGATATATGATCTGAGAAGCTTTTTATCGGAAATTACTCTCATGTACAATCACCTCGCATTTTGGAGAATACATCTTCTATGAATTAATTTAGTCAATTTACTTAAGATCTAATACTTTTATTATTATCATAATCTAACAAGATTAAAAAAAAAAGGACATCTGTCCTATAAAAAATGTTCTGATGAAAATTATATTACGTAATTGCGATTTAGTAGTATTTCAGGTTATAGACAAATTAAAAAAATTAAGTAAAATAGGTTATATAGAATGTGAGAGGTGCTGGCGATGGGTTTTAACCAAATTTTTATAACAATTGTTTTAGTTTTTGCAGTAATCGGTGTATTGGATAAAATAACTGGGAATAGATATGGTTATGGCAAAGAATTTGAAAAAGGATTTGGTGTTATGGGGCCGCTGGCTATTTCCACACTAGGAGTAATATCTATAGCACCTGTTATGGCAAAGGTTTTAAAGCCAATATTGGTACCCATATATTCATTTTTAGGTGCAGACCCTTCAATGTTTGCTACTACCATATTGGCTTGTGATATGGGTGGATACTCCCTTGCAATGGAGTTAGCACAAAATGAACAATCAGGGTTGTTTTCAGGTCTTTTATTAGGTTCTATGCTTGGGCCTACCATAACTTTTATGATACCCGTGGCTTTAGGCATTATAAGAAAAGAGGATTACGATTACTTAGCCAAAGGTATTTTAATAGGGATTATAACCATACCCATTGGCTGTTTTGCAGGTGGTATTGTGGCAGGATTTGATACAATGTTAATCATACACAACCTTGTGCCTGTTATTATTGTTGCGGTGGTTTTTGCTGTAGGCTTAATGGCAATACCAAATAGAATGATAAAGGGGCTTAAAATATTTGGTCAATGCATCTACGCAATGGTTGTGTTGAGTACTATTATCATTGTCATCCAAACTTTAACTAAGATTACGATTATTCAAGGCATGGCACCCATATGGGACGGCATTAAAATTGTTACCAATACAGCCATCATATTGTCAGGAACCTTTCCGTTGCTATTCTTTATACAGAAAATATTTAATAAGCAGATTGATGGATTGGGAAGATTGCTAAATATAGGAAACACAGCTACCATTGGGTTGATTTCAGTGCAAACAACATGTATTGTAATGTTTGAGAACTTTCATGAAATGGATGAACATGGAAAATTGTTGAATATGACTTATAGCGTAAGTGGAAATGCTTTGCTAGGTGGACACTTAGCTTTTACTCTTGCCGTATATCCACAAATGCTTCTGCCTGTATTGGTTGGAAAGTTCGTTGCAGCTGTAACCGCAATTCTAATTGCAAACAAATTATATTATAAAAAACATAATAAAGTGATACATCAAAATGATAAATATTTTCAGAATGCATGATAAAATGTTTGACCCTGCCAGTTCAAGATATAACGGAATGGTGTCTACTTAATAGCAGCCTTAAAACTGATAGCCTTACCTAGAATTTTTAAGCTTTTCATTTCTTTTTTTCTAAAAATCATATCCTTATATTCAGGATTTTCAGAGTGTAAGATAATTGAACCGTCTACCTTATACACACGCTTTAAGGTAGCATTTTCATCATTAATCATAACAGCTGCAATCTCACCGTTTTCAACATCCGGTTGCTGCTTAATATATACAATGTCGCCGTCATATATCCTAGCACCAATCATGCTATTGCCTTTAACCTTTAAACTAAAATCAACGTTTTCCACTTGCGAAACAAATTCAAATCCATCAATGTTTTCAGTAGCTAAAATAGGTGTACCTGCTGCAATAGTTCCGATAAGAGGGATTTTTTTATATGTTTCCATATCGACGTATTTGTCTTCTTCCCAACCTAGTAAATAACCTGGGTTAATACTTAATTTATCAGAAATTTGTTTTACTGCTTCTAGTGATACATTCATATCTTCTTTCTCATATCGAGTGATATTGGCAGGTGAAGAGCCTACATATTCTGCAAACTGAACTTTGTTTAATCCTAAGCTTTCCCTCACCTCTTTTAATCTTTGAGAAAATTTGCTCATAATAACACTCCTCTTTTAATTTTCTATAGCCTAGATGTTACCATATTTTTTACGCATATGCAATTTTTTTAATAAAAAAGTTTAAAAAAATTACATATAAATATTGACAAACTTTTCCATATAACTTACCATTAGATTTACATCAACGTAATAATTGGTCATGAACGAAGGGGGTATTAGGAAGAAATGAATAAAGTTAGAAAGTATGAAGATTTAGAAAATGAAATGCTAGTTAAGGGAATAGCAAAGGAAGAGTTGGCAGATAAAATTCATATTCCATTGAAACGAATGGAGTCAAAATTGGATGGCAAGGATGCATTTACCATTCACGAAGCAGAGGAAATATCTAGGGTTCTTAATTTAAAGTATCCTACAAAGTATTTCTTCAAGTGAATATTACGCATACGTAATTATATTGTGTTGATGAGATAGACATAAAAATAAAAATTACGACAAAATTTTTATTATCTAGAGTGAGAGGGTTAGTATGCATAAGAAAAAGTGGATATGGATAATAGGATCGCTTATTTTAACAGCGTATAGTATAAAAGTAACAAAAATGCACAGAGGATATGACGCTGTTGGAGGCGAGTGGTTGATACCAATCTTAATTTTTAGTATTTATTTATTGGTTTCATGGATAAAAAAAGATATTTTCCAACAACAAAAAAGCGATAATGATAAGGGGAAGTGGATAAATGGAAACTTATGAAGACCTAGAATACACTATAGATTTTAAAAAAAAAAGAAAAAGACAGTATGAAAAAGAAAAAGAACGATTAAATCAGCTGTGCTGCCAAGTAAAGGAAGTGAAATCAGCTGCCTATGATGTATCGGGTATAAAGAGTGAGCAGTCTTTTATCAGCTTTGAAGACTATTTGCAGAGAATAAGAGAAATAGATGAGAATATTACCAAATGCCAAAAAATGATCAATCTGCTTCTAGCTCAAAAACGTGAAATCAATAAGAAACTATCAAGATTTACAGGAAAAAAGCACAGAATTTTTTACTTATATCGAGTAGAAAGAAAAACATTTGAAGAAATAGCAGTTCAATTGGATTTGTCAGAAAGACACGTAAGGAGACTCTATAAAGAAATTGTAAGGTCAGGTCCCCGTGCCTGACCGAAACGTGATATAACCTTAGAATATCAATAAGAATATTACCTAATTTAAAAAAAATAAAAAATTTCAAAAATGTCCTTTACATGTCACGTAATTAATGTTAATATGTTATTGTAAATAATTACGTAAAACAAAAAAACAACCTAATGACTGGGAAATACCAGTCATTTTCTTTTGGGAAAAATTGAAAGGAAGTGATGCTGATGGTTTGTATTAAATAAAATTTTTTTAAATCTTTCCATGACTAACAAGCTATTGGTTGAGCTTTGTTAACCACAGGATTCGTAAAGCTTTTGATTTAGGCAAACCTAAATTGAGTTTTACTTTAATTTTGAATACCCCCGATTTTGATGCAACAAAGTAATGGCAGAGGTGGAAAAAAAGAGCACCTAAAAGAGGCAAATAAAAATTGGGGGGAAATGATCTGAGTAGTTCCATTGCATCAGCGAAACTACCGCATGTCTTGATAGTGACCAAGTATAAATTAAAAAAATAATTTAAATCCAGTTATTTTACCTTCTAAACGAATAACAAAAAAAGGTGTTTCCAACTCCATAGACAAGGAGTGATTAATATTGTAATAAAAGAATATTTAATTGCTGATTCTGAATTATATACCTTATTGGGTGGTGACTACATATGGTTAGTCGAAAAGCCGGTAGATGCTATTGCAAATCCTTATGTAACTTATAAATATAAAGAGATGCAAGGCAGTGACTTTATAAAAGATTATCAATATGAATTTAAAATTGTCGGTGATGATTTAACAAAAGTACAAGCTATCAGGGAAAAGGTGATTGATTTATTAGATGATCCTAGAGGAGAAAAAATAATTAAAAACGAAAACACGGTAGTAAGACATTCTAAGCTTTTCGAAGGCGGAGAAATGAATAAAAACTCAGATACAGGCAATTTTGAAATGAT
>JAKSCF010000761.1 GCA_022360735.1 Clostridia bacterium | reverse complement strand
CATCTGCCACCTAAATTTTCTGACCAAATGAACACAAAAAAACGAATATTCATACACCTGTATTCATGCTAATACTTTTTCCATAAGCTGAACTATTCATATGATAGTTTTATTTTGTGTAGCTGCTAAGCTGTACACAAAAAATAGAAAGAAAGTTATGGATAACCTAACCTTCTTTCCTCCTACTCGCCAAAATTGCTATCTACCAGAGTCTTTAGATCTTCAGTTGCTTCTTTCTCATCTACGCCTTCTGCCTTTATTGTAATTTCAGTATCTTTTCCTGCTCCCATACTCAATATTGCCATTAAACTTTTTGCGTTGTATTCTTTTTCTTCTTTAATCAAAGTAATCTCTGATTTATATTTACTTGCCACTTTTACAAACATACTGGCCGGACGAGCGTGTAATCCTGTTTCATTTTTTATTACGACTTTATCCGTATACATATTTCTCTACTCCTATTTAAATTTTATTCGCTTATTTTAGTACATCATCCTGAATATTTTATATAGACAATTCTTCAATAATAATTTGGTTGGCGAATTTCTTTACATCATCAGTATCAATGATACCGGTCTTTGTTTGTTTTGCATTTGAAATACCACATGCTGTAC
Organism: Clostridia bacterium; assembly: GCA_022360735.1. The sequence goes on along the minus strand of JAKSCF010000761.1, from coordinate 7,550 downwards.
CATATATAAGCATATCTTCAATATTATATCCTTTATTTAAAGCTACTGCAAATCCTCCAATCATGGCGTCTCCTGACCCTACGGGATTGACCGTTTTTATTTTAGGAATTTTAACTCTATATAAAGTTTCTTTATAGGCTGCAACAGCGCCTTCACTCCCTAAAGAGACTACGATCACCTGCACCCTTGACTTCATTAAATCCCTTATGGCATAAATAATGTCAGATTCGGTCTCTAAAGCTCTACCCGTCAAAAAAGCCAACTCCTCCTTATTGGGCTTTATTAAAAATGGTGCTGCTTCAATGCCGTACTTCAATGGCATTCCACTTGTATCTAATAGAAACATCACGCCTTTTTCTTTTGCTTTATCAATTAATTCTTTATAGATATTGTCTTCTATATTTTGACTTAAGCTTCCCGATCCGCATATTATTGTGGCTCTCTCTAAAATCTCATCATATTTTTCATAAAAATGACTGAGCCCTTTTTGTGATACCACCGGCCCATTCTCTAATATCTCTGTTTGACTATTGTCATTACTTAAGATTGCTATACAATTTCTTGTATTGCCTTCTATTTTAGTAAAATAATTCTCTATTCCAATTTTTTCTATTTCTTCTTCAATAAACTCCCCATTTTTTCCGCCTATTAACCCAAGAGCCGTTACAGGTTCTCCTAAGATTTTTATTATCTTTGAAACGTTTAACCCTTTGCCGCCGGCAGTTTTTTCAACTTCTTTAGCTCTAAAGATTCCGTTCTTCTCAAAGTGATCCACTACATATTTTATATCGATAGAAGGATTTAGTGTTATTGTCGCTATCAAAGCACTCTCTCCTTTATTATGCCTTGTCATCGCTATAGCACATCTTTATTTTTTCAATAACAATCTGTTTCATGGCTTGCTTTCCTGGTGTTAAATATTTTCTTGGATCATTTGCATCAGGGTTCAATGAAAAATAATTTTTAACAGCATTTGCAAAAGGTATCTTTAATTCAGTGGCAATATTAACTTTGCAAATCCCAAGTTCTATGGATTTTCTTACACTATCATTTGGAACCCCCGACGCTCCATGAAGCACCAGTGGTACACTTACGCTCTCTTTGATTTTCTTTAGCCTTTCAAAGTCCAGTTTGGGTTCAGATTTATATAGTCCATGGGCTGTTCCAATAGCTACTGCCAGTGAATCGATACCTGTTCTTTCTATAAATAATTTTGATGATTCCGGATCTGTCATAAATACATCTTTTTCATCAACCGTTATATTATCTTCTTGCCCGCCTAAACGACCTAATTCTGCCTCTACTGAAACACCCCATTTATGGGCGTACTCTACAACCTTTTCAACAATCTCAATGTTCTTTTCAAACGGCTCATGAGATGCATCTATCATAACCGACTTATATCCCAAATCAATACAACGCTTAATATCATCATAATCTTCGGAGTGATCTAAATGTAATGCAATTGGTATCTCATATTTTTGAGATGCAATATTCGCTATGGCTAATAAATAATCTATACCGGCATATTGTACCGTACCAGGGGTTGCTGCTAATATTACCGGTGATTTTAATTCATTAGCTGTTTCTACAACTACCTGTAAAGTTTCTAAATTGTGTATATTAAAAGCAGGAACTGCATATTTTCTTCTTTGAGCATCTAATAACATTTCTCTTGTTGATAATATAGTCATGTTTTTCCTCCTTGCCAATTTCTCTCAATACTTTACGACCATATACCTAAATTATGCAATGTGGTCTTGATTATTATAAACGACTTTGCCTTTAACCATGGTCATCATTACATTAAAATTATCATTTACTATGGTTAAATTGGCTTTTTTTCCACTTTCAATACTCCCTTGTTCATGGTCGATGCCTATCACTTTAGCAGGTAATATAGATGCCATATTTACTGCATCCAGCATTTCTACACTGACTTTTTCAACCATATTTTTGATACCATTTATTAATTTTAATGTACTCCCGGCTAATGAGCCGTTTTCTATTCTGGCTATAGCATCTTTTACAATAACTTTAAGTTCTCCTAATTGATAGTCTCCGTCTTTTAATCCCCCTGCTCGCATACAGTCAGTAATCAAACATATCTTGTCATTACTTTTACATTTTACTAGTATCTGTATAGCAGCCGGATGTACATGAACCATATCGGAAATAATTTCTGAATATATTTGGTCATGATTTAATACCGCTCCAACCACACCTGGTTCTCTATGCTGAAATCCTCTCATTCCATTATAAGTATGAACTGCTAAACTAGCGCCACTTTCAATAGCAGCTATTGTCTCATCATAAGTTGCATTGGTGTGACCAATAGATGTTATAATGCCTTTCGTTTTTAATAACCTTATTATTTCAACAGCATGTGCCTTTTCAGGAGCTATAGTTATGATCTTGATGTTCTTTGATATGGATAGTAATTCATCAATATCCTTAATGCTTATTTCTCTGATATACTCTTTTGGATGTGCCCCTTTATGTTTTTCGGTAATAAAAGGTCCTTCTATATAACTCCCTATGATTTCAGCACCATCCACACCTTTGTCAATAGCTGTATCAACTTTTTTTGCAGCATTTATAATCTTCTCCCATTGGGCTGTCACTGTAGTTGCTAAAAAGGCTGTAACGCCGCAGCTGCTAAGGTATTTAGAAATTTCGTTGAGTGACTCATAAGTTGCATCCATAGTATCATAACCGTTAGCGCCATGTATATGGATATCAATAAGACCAGGTAAAATTCTAAATCGACTCATATCAATTTCTTCGTAATTGTTTTCATCTGCTATATCTATAGCCTCAATAATCCCATTATTGATAAGCAAGTTAGTGTTTTTTAGAATCTTGTTTGGCGTGAATATTTCTTTACCTTTAATCACATATTTCATATAAATCTCTCTTTTTCCAGTTAGTTTACTAAATTTTTTAATTAGATTCCCCGCATCCAATTGGACAAAATATGACCTTACGTTAACTCATTAAATACAGGTTTTGAATGATAAGCCGCGTCATAGACGCGACTTATTTCATGTTTAAACTTCTTGGTTATTGCTTACTTCTTTATTTCTGAACTTAAAGGATAAGAATATCATTAGAAGGATTAATAAACCAAATCCTACTAATTCAATACCTAAACTAAAGAATAGCTTTATGAGACTGAGTACTGCAATACCATCTGAAACCAAGAATGCAACACCTTCAATACCATATATTTGTAATCCAAATAATGGGTAGAACAAAGCAACCGGTATCGTCAAAAATATTCCATAAACAAAACCTGATACCATTGCCCCTCTTCTACCACCAACTGCGTTACCAAAGATCCCTGCAGTACCACCGGTGAAGAATCCTCCGATAATGGATGGAAGCGGTATAATTCCTCCAAACAAACTGGATGCTAACATTCCCACCATCATACCGGCTACTGAGAATATGAATCCCAACATAAGTGCTGTTGGCGCATAACCAAACACTACAGGACAGTCCAGCGCAGGTTTTGCACCTGGCACGAGTTTGATAGCTATTCCTCTAAACGCCGGTACTAATTCGCCAAGGAACATTCTAACACCTTGCAATAATATTAATACTCCGGCTGCAAATCCTAGTCCCTTTAAGATACTAAAAGCTATATAATTTTGGTCTCCGGCTACGCCTGCAACGTATTCTTGTCCGGCAAATATTGCAGTAATAACGTATATGATTACCATAACCAGCGAAACTGAAATAGCTGTATCTTTGAAGAAATTTAACCCTTCAGGCACTTTCATATCTTCACTGCTCTTTTCAGAATTTCCAAAAAGTTTTCCCACATATGCAGAAACGACTACACCAACTGTTGTTAAATGTCCATATGCTATCGTGTCATTCCCTGTAATTTTTCTCATAATTGGTTGTGCTATAGCCGGTAGTAAAGTAAGTACTATACCTTGTATAATTGATCCAAATATAATAATCTGTGTTTCTGCAACACCTAAATCATAAAGTGCCCATGCTATTGCACCAGCCATTATCCACATCATGTGACCCGTCAAGAAAATATACTTGAATGGTGTTATTCTTGCTAATAGAATATTGACTACAAAGCCTAGAGCGAGTATTAATGAAGTTCCTCTGGCAATTACCGCTACCTTTTCAATTAAAGCACCTATAACGGCTTCGTCAAATGGTACAACTCCAGTTAGCCCAAATCCTTCCGTAAACATACCACTAAATGGAAGTAAGTTTTCTACTATTACCCCTGCTCCAGTACTTAATATAAGAAGTCCCAAAATTGTTTTCACGGTTCCCTTGATGACATCTGAAGACTTCTTACCTTGTAAAAGTAAACCTAATAGTGCTACAAAACCCAAAATAATTGCCGGTGTTGTAATAATACCAATAATAACTTGTAACATTTTTCATCCTCCTCTAAAAATTTTTTATAGTTGATTGTAAAAAATCTTACAAACGGCTTATATTAATACATTAAATATTTTTAACAGCTTCCAGCACTTTTTCTTTGATCTCTTTTTCGTCTGTAAGATTATTTATGAATATAATTTTGCCTTCAATATCCGTAAAGTTAGACTTCATATCTTCTGATGCTACAAACAGGTCTGCTGTTCTTCCTTTCACTGAGCCTAAGTCCCATGCATCAACCTGAGCATCACTAATATTATTTTGCTTTAGAATATCTTCAATTGTCATTTTCAGCATTAAACTTGTCCCAAAGCCCATACCACAAACCGTAACAATTTTCACTAAAATCATCTCCCTTTTTTATAAACAGCCGATTCTATTTTTATATTTCTGAATGTATTCTTTGTTGATATCATCACCTTTATCTAAATTAGAACTTACCCAAATAGGCGGCTTTACTCCATCCTTAACCAAGTTTTCTACTACTTGGACCATAACTGACTGCAGAATAGCAAAACCTATAACAGAGGAAGTAGGTCCAAATTTAGGTTCTAGTCCTTCTATTTCCATGATTGCATCTCCCACAATACCGCAGTTATCAAGAATAACATCGGCTAATTCGTATGTCTTTTTGCCACTCTCATGTCTTGAAGTAACATTTTTAGAGAAATCATAGGATGTTAGTGTTATTATTTTTAACCCTCTCTCTTTTGCTTCCATTGCCATTTCCACCGGAACAGCATTTCTTCCAGAAACCGATACAATAAATAAAGTATCGTTTTCATTTATATTTTCATTATCCAGTATTGCCTTAGCAAGTCCTACCTGTCTTTCCCCCTGGGTGCTAAGAGGTGCTGCAGGCTCTAAAGAGAGGGCCGGCGTAAGTATAGCATTTACGGGTACTAACCCTCCTGCCCTGTAGAAGACCTCCATGGCATACATTTGTGAGTGGCCACATCCAAAAACATGTAAAACGCCGCCACTTTTAATTGAATCTGCTATAAGTTTAGCTGAATCTTCTATTGCCTGACCTTGAGTCTCCTCAACTTTGTCCAGCAATCCTCTAATTTCTTTGAAATAGTCTCTATATAGCATCTAATCATCTCCTTTATTGACTTAATATATTTTTAATGATGGTTAAAACTTCTTCTTTACTGTCGGTATTGATAATCTTCTCAACTATATTATCTTCTTTGACGATCAGCATAAGGTCAGATAGAGCCTTTAAGTGACTTGTATTATCTATGGCTCCAAATGCAAATACCAGCTTAACAGGGTCCTTATCACCTGCATCAAAATTAATGCCATCCTCAACTGTTATTAGACTCATACAAATATCTTTTACACCATCCTGTGGTCTAGCATGAAACAAGGCGATTCCAGGAGCAATAACTATATATGGTCCGTATTTTTCTACAGAAGCTAACATTGCATCTACATATTGTGCTTCAACTTTTCCAGTTTCAACTAATAATCTCCCTGCAACTTTACCGGCTTCTTTCCATAAACTAACGTTTACTTTTAGTTTAATATTTTCAGCTCTTAGCAAATCTATTATCAAATCTGTTCACTCCTTTGTCTCTAACTATTTTAGCCAATTTTCAAATACTATAAGCAATCCATGCTATCGGCTTTATCAATCACATTCATTTTTTAAAACCTCTACAGTCACATATCGATACCTATATTACTTATAAGTGTATGGATAGATTTTCACCCCCTGTACCACCCGATTGACTATACCTTCCGGGCATGGATTATCAGGATTTTTACCTAATTCCACTGATTTTATAATGGCGAAAAGTTGTGCATATAATAGATAGTTAAATAATAAGAATACATCCTCTTGATCTTTATGCTCTTCGTCTGATATATAAATATAGTTATCTACCAATTCCTTTATCTCATCATAGTAGCCGTTGGAAATAGCGACAACTTTAGTATGTCCACCTTCTCTCTTTATCTCTTTAAGCAAATCTATTTCATATTGTCTTGTATATTTATTATTAGAGATATATGAAAAAACGATTGTTTTATCATCAAGAATTGATTTGGGTCCATGTCTGAAGCCCAAGGAAGTATCTGAATTAGTTACAATGCATCCTCCAGTTAATTCCAACACTTTCAAAGCTGATTCCTCTGCTAATCCATTCAATGAATTAGATCCTAGAAATATAGCTCTATTCATATCGTTATAAGTAATATCAAAAACTGTATCCATATGATTCTCAAGAATCCATTCGCCTGTATCAGCTATAGTAAGCGTTCTTTTTTCTAATTCCTCAAGATTATCTAAATCAAAAATGAGCAATGAAGCCAGTACCATTGATGTGAAACTACCTGTCATAGCAAATCCTTGATCATTAGAATCTTCAGGCATCAATAATAACAGTTTATTGACATCTATCTGTGCTTTTTTCATCAAATTACTATTAGGATTACATGTTATGAAGATTTGATACAGGTCTTTAATTATACTTTCAGCTAATTCAACTGTTGCCACACTTTCAGGACTATTGCCAGATCTGGCACATGATATAAGCAGTGTTGGCACATCACTTTTAAAATAGACATCCGGGTTAGATACAATATCTGTTGTTGCAATAGTCTCCACCCTATGCTTGAGCTTTGCGTCTAAATAAGTAGCCACACTATCTCCTACAAATGCTGAACTCCCAGCACCTGCTATAATAATTCTTAATCCTTCTTTTGATAGAGCCTTATTTAGAAAGCTGTTTATTTCTTCTCTTTTATCCTTAATAATCCCTATGGTTTCTCTCCAAAGTCTAGGCTGTCGCTTGATTTCTTTGAAAGTTGTATATTTACCAACTTCTTGTTTCTGGTCTGATTTGTCGGCTGTAAAAGCGGTCATTTAATCTGCCTCCCTATATAATATTTTTTATAACACATTATGTCGTCATTACCAGATGAGTTAAAAAATTTATTTGCCTAATACCACACGGTATTTAAACTTATCTCCTCTTGTAATTCCTACCGTATATTCTATAATTCTATCTCTTTCATAGGTCAATCTTTCAATCATCATACTTGGTGAATCTGCCTTAATATTCAGAAACTTTGCTTCATCTTCTTTGGTAAAAACAGCTTGAAAACTTTCTTCTGCTTTAGTAAAT
>JAKSCF010000497.1 GCA_022360735.1 Clostridia bacterium | reverse complement strand
TTTAAACATGATTTCTTCAGTGATTTCAAATATAATCATTTTGGGATCAACACCTATCTCATCCATCAAGTATTTTACTCTTTCTGTAAAGTTCTTTTGCTTAAGCTGTACCCATGATATGTTAATAGAAAATAAAACATTAATCCCTTTATTTTTCCACTCCTTAGATTGTTCAAAAGCCTTTTTTAGAATCCAATATCCAATAGGGACAATGAGTCCGGTTTCTTCTGAAATTGGAATGAAACGGTCGGGTGGGATGATTTCACCATTTTTGTCCCACCTTATTAAGGTTTCTACCACAGAGATACCATCGGATATGGTATTATAAATCGGTTGATAATATAGAATAAACTTATCATTATTTAATGCATGCTTTAATTGATTGATTAAAATATTTTTTTCCAATATTTCTTCATATATCTCTTGATTGAAAAATTGAACCGTATTTTTTCCCATTAGTTTCGCTCTATACATGGCTGCATCTACACATATCAATAATTCTTGCTCATTTTTTGCATCTTGGGGAAAAAAAGCAATACCGATACTCGCTGTTGTATCCATCAATATATCTTCAACTAAAATTTGCTCTTTTAGTTTTCTTTTAATCTTTAAAGACAACTCTGCGGCGTTTTTCTTTGTAGCATTTTTTAGTACAATTGCAAACTCATCTCCACCTAACCTAGCAACATATCCATCCAACCCTTCAATACTGTCCTGAATGATTTGACCAATATTAATCAAATATCGATCTCCAAAATCATGGCCAAATACATCATTGATATTTTTAAAATTATCTAAATCAATATATAGAACGGCAAGCCTGATTTGACCTTGTTGAATCATTTTATTAAGCTTAGTCATAAAGCTTTGCCGGTTAGGGAGTTGCGTCAATTGGTCATAATATTCAAGCTCTTGAATGGTTTTTTTACTTTTTTCGCTTTCCGTAATATCAGTTCCAATAAACAATGTTCTTCTACTATTATTGGTATCCCTTACATGAGAAAGCTGCCACAAAACAGACCGTATACTGCCTGTTTTTGTGGCAACTTTACAAACAAGCCCTTCTGGGTACTGGTCTATATGTTCCATATAGTTTAATATTTTGTCTTGTTCATATTTTAAAAATATTTCATCTAGCTTGAATTCAGAAGTATTAAACTCAAAAAAACAACGTGCATATTTACTCATGGAAATAATTTTTCCATCTTTATCAATAACCAATATAATATTGGGTGCGGTTTCCAATATAGCATTCAAGAATTCTTTTTCATATTTAACTTCCTTAGTTAAATGCACAACTTCATCAATATCTGAATGTGAACCGGCAATACGAATCATATTCCCTTTGTCATTTCTTAAAACTTTTCCCCTGCACAAAATCCATTTATATTTTCCATCTCTACATTTCAATCGAACATTTGCATTTAAAAAGTCCGATTTGCCTGCCATTATATATTTTAGTTTTTTCGAGACCATTTTGCTATCACTTAAATGTAGAATTCTGAAAATAAATTTAACATCTACAGACATGTTTTCATTATATCCAAGCATCTTTTTCCATTGTGATGAACAATAAAAATGTTTATTCTCATGGTCCCATTCCCAAATGCCATCATTAGATCCTTCTACTGCCAGCTTAAATCTTTCTTCACAAATAATTTTTTGCTTCAATATATTTTTTAGCTCTTTTTTATTAAAAGAAAGAGCTTTATCAACAATAATATGTATAATTGCCGTTACTAAGGATGCAAAAGCAATGACCAGTATGATATTCTCCATATCTATCCCCTGCTTTCATTAATTATTATACATATTATTTTCTATATAAAGCCTTAATTTCCTCTTTTTTCTATTTATTTTTTAATTAAAACTTTCCGGGACTGCTTCAAAGACTATTGTTACTTCTTGAATTTTGCCATCTCTTACAACAGATATTTGAACCGTATCATTAGGTCTATACTTATATAACTCATTCACCAATTGAGTCATGGTTTGAATGTCTTTATCTCCGATTTTCACAATTACATCACCTTCTCTTAATTTTGCTTTTGCTACCGGTGAATCAGTAAAAATCTGATAGATAAATACACCTTCTTCAACACCTAAATCATCATTAAATGTCTGTAAGTATTCCTTTACGCTGACACCTCGAATCCCTAAGTACACTTTTCTAAATTCACCTTTTTCAATAAATTCAGAGACTATAGGCTGTGCAATGTTAATTGGAATAGCGAATCCCAATCCTTCTCCGGACTGTATTTTAGCTGTATTTATTCCGATTACCTGGCCATATTGATTGAGTAACGGACCGCCACTGTTTCCAGGATTAATAGAAGCATCCGTTTGAATTAATCCTTCTATATTCTCATAGTTACTGATAGGAATTGTTCTATTTAGTCCACTGATGACACCCTGTGTTAATGTTCTTTCAAACTGAAATCCAAGAGGGTTTCCTATGGCTACTGCAAGTTCTCCAACTTTTAATTCTTCCGAATCTCCCAATACAGCAGGTGTCAAATTCTGAACATCAATCTTTACAATTGCTAAATCTAATGTTTGATCATGCCACAATAACGTTCCTTCAACTTCTCTGCCATCATGCAGCAATACTCTTATAGCACTGGTATCGCCATTATTAACAACATGGGAATTGGTCAAAATATAACCATCTTCATCCACTATAACACCTGTTCCTACACCTTCTCCTATTCTCTTCCCGAAAAAGTCCGAATAGACAACCTCTGTAGCAATGCCTACTACTGAAGGCAATACTTTCTCAGCAATTACAGATGCAGTATTAAGCTCAGCATCCTTAGGGATTATTTCTATATTAGGTGCGCCGCCCATATTATATTCTAAATTTTTAGTCATGAAATAAGTAGATATTGCACCACCGCCAAAGCCTGATAGTAACGCAACAATGACAATTGTAACGATAGAATTTCTAAATTTTTTGCCATTTGATACATCTTTTTTAATTTTTATTTGCTGCTCATTGATTTCTAATCCCTGTTCCGCTTCTTGTTCTAGTTTTATTTGTTGTTCAACTTTCTCATTTGAAATAGGTCCAAATGTATTATTGTTTTGATCTTGATAGTTGTCCATTAATAACACCTCACTTTTTTGGAAATTGGGTAAATTTCACTTGTTTCCTCACGTAAAGCAGTATGTATTCTTATATCTTGCCCAATATAGATATTTTCTTCCTCTAAAATATTCTTGACCGTCTGATAGGCCATTTGAGGGAAATTGTTTTCATGACTTAAGTGTGCCAGCAGTACATCCCTTTCCTTATCATTCGTCTTTAAAATATGCGTTAACGCTTTACCCGCATCTATATTAGATAAGTGCCCTTTTTCACTTAAAATTCTTTTTTTCAAGTACCAAGGATATCTACCCATTTTAAGCATTTCAATATCATGATTGGCTTCCAGTACCAGAAAATCTGCATGTGTAATTTCCTCTAATATTTCACTGGTCATACACCCCAAATCTGTTGCTATGCTCACTTGCACATCGTTTTTGTAAAAAGAAAAACCTACAGGCTCCACCGCATCATGTGATATATGATATGATTTTATATCGACATCCTTTATAAGCATTTCCTCACCTGTTGTAAACGTTTTTATATTGTGCTCTTTGACTTTACCTATAGAGCTTTGCATCGCTTGCCAAGTAGCTTCGTTAGCATAAATGGGGGTATCATATTTTCTTGAAAAAATTCCTGCACCTTTAATATGGTCAGTATGCTCATGTGTTACTAAAATCGCTTCTATTTCCTCAGGTGCAACACCTACAGAGTTTAATCCTGCTGTGATTTTTTTTCCGGAAACCCCTGCATCCAATAGTATTTTGCTGTTTTGTGATGCGATCACATAACAATTCCCACTGCTGCCACTTGCAATTGAGCAAAATTTAAATGTCATCATCTGCCTCCTAATTGAGGTGGTATATACCATTCGTAAAGTACATATCACTTATATTTCCTTAATACTTAATTATAAGGCATTAAGCTTATAAAAAACAATCTTTCAATCAATTTTTATTATTCTTTTATAAACTTAAGAAATATAAGGACAGGAGGCATAACATGATTGTCTTAATACTTTTTTATAATATCAATTATACATGCCTTTTCTTAAGGTTTTTTTAAGATATAAAACAATTTTCATAAAAAAACAGCGTATATCATATACCCTGTTTTATAGATAAAAAAATCCTCTAGTTCTCATAAGCTAAAATATATTCTGTTTCTCCGTCATCATAATAAATTCTCCAAGCCGGACGAGCCGTATCTTTAGTGGTGGTTTCTCTGCTATATAGAGATGTCTTTAACCAATATACCAAACTGATATCTGTAATACTGGTGAATTTTTCTTGACCCTCTCTTAAACTTGCAAATTTTAAGAGTGCAGTGGTTGCAGGAATGGTTCTTTTCTTGGTTGGCCCTTCATCTATTGGCTTAAGCCATATCCGATCAATAGAAACAATTTTACCATTTTTTATAACACAAATCATACTACATTCTTCTAAAAGCGTATCTTTATAATAGTTCTTATAGATTAGAGTATATTCATTGCCTTCTTTTTTTATCGGTTCAAGCTTTGTATTCTCATTTAGCAGGTTATTTTGGTTTAAAAAATCTTCTGCTATTTTTACCACTTCTTCTTTTGTTAAGTTATACTGTTTAACGGTATCTTGATTTTCAATCATCTCATCAATGGCCTTTGAATCAATATGATCATATTCTACATTAAGCACCGGTAATTCTTCTATTGTATTTGGGACCTCACAAAATACATAGATTTCTCTATCCCATAGAATCTTTAGTGTGTCAGCAATCGTTTGTTTGCTTATCAATTCTTCCTCACTTTTGTCAATAAAAAGATTTACGCTCAATACAATATTGGTTAAAATTAAAGCAATAATTAATATGGTTTTAGCTTTTGTCCAATCCATAATATTCTCCTATTTTAAGCTTCTCCAACCTAAAGGTACCCCTGTTTGTATACCAAAATGCATTCTAAATTCATCTGTCTTAAAAACCCAAGATGGAATAAGGCTAATATTTTTCATCCCTTGTGCCCCATCTACTAAGAAATAGCTTACATCCACTTGTTGAATACTCCTCACTATTTCACTAAAAATGTCTTCATAAGTCATATTTGAAAAGTCATATCCATTTTGGATATATATTTCTTTTATCTCTTCATAGTTGTTGGGTATTATAGTGTAAGTTGGAACAATATTAGCATTTATGTCTTCATTGTCTTTTATATACTGCAAAGTATCTTTTTGATTCAATATAAACCGTTTATAATAAACCACTTGTTTTCCTATCACCTTAACTTCAATAGCTTCTTCCTCTTGATAATAAACCGGATATCCATTGATTCTATAACCAAAGGTAAAACGATATCCTTTTTGATTAGAACTTGTGATTTCGCTTGACTCTTTCAGATAAGGATATATCTCTGTTCCTTTTAACGTCTGCCAGTTTCCATGATTTGTAACATACGATGTGGCAACGTATAATGCCTCGGTATAGTCTGCAGCTTCATGGTTATCTATATCTATTTCCTCTTTATATTCTAAATATCCTTCATCACTTACAATAAGTATTTTTTCGCCATATCCATACATATAAATAATGCTTCCGTTGGTTTCAACGATCTTCCTAACAAAGTCAAAACTTTCTCCAAAAAATGTCTCCGCTAAATCATTAATTTTCTCAGATTCATACTGCTGAATTTCTTGTTCACATATTACAGTTTCCATATTATTTTTTAATAAGTATGGCATTAAATTATTGTTATCTACGCCAAAATGGTCTTCTATTGGGTTATATTTGTCATAATTTCTTCTTTCTGTTATGGCTATCGCATCTAATATTTCCGTATGTTCTTGATGGGAAATAATTCTATAGTACTTATTATTTTTTCCATCATAAATAAAATGAGTATCTTTACTGGCATTGGAATATACTACCTCCGAAACCCAGTCTATAATACCATCTCCCGGTATCTTATCTATATCCATCATCTTCTTTATTGCATCAAAGGGGATATCATAACCAAAATCAAATTTTACTGATTGATAATTAAGTACTTCTTTCCAATCTTCCTGACTTATTTCTTTTATTTCTATATTTACAGTATTATTAAACTTATAAAGGCTCTCAACAAATGGCTCCCAAAGGTCATCTGTTCCCGTATATAAAACCGTATAATTACCGCCACCAAAATTAATCCGAGCACTAAAGGGTGTAAAAAACTTTTCAATTTCCTTTAGTTTATCCGTTTCAGATACTATAATATTTTGATTAGATTCAAAAAAATTTTTACTTAAGGCTTGATTTCCCCACAAAAAATATAATAGTAGTATCGTAATCGAAAACAATACTACTAATAATGTTGATTTTGCCTTTTCGATATTGGTAATAAAATTCATGACATTCGCCTCTAATCTCCAAATATACTTTTTATAAAATCATGTATAACATCTATTCCTGTATCCTCTTTATCTTCGAAAATATCTTCATCCACTGTCTCTTCGGGCATCATACTCTTTTCTTCAATATTAAACACTTTTGAAACAGTGTCCGTTACTGTCTCTTGATCATCTACTACTTGTATTTTAATTTCATATTGTCCCGGCACTAAATTTTCCAATTGAATGGTATAGAATTGAAATTGATCCGATTGATCAATTTTTTCAGGTCCATATAACACATTGTTTTCTTCTACGCTATCTTCATTTTCATCAGATGTTAGGGATACTGCACTGTTTGAAGTCACAGAAAGCACCTCTATCTCATCTCTTTTCTCTTTATCAACATTTGTTAACAAAGAAAAATTACAGTCAATATTCTCTTTTATTTTAATGGATATTAATAAATAATCCGAATAAATAGTATCTTGATCAGGATTAATAATTTCTATTCCTTCAAAGATATTTTCTTCATATGTAAAATCAACATTTTGAGCAAAGCCAATAAGCAGTGATAAATTAAACATCATCAATACAATTATTACTATTGAAACTATCTTCTTCATGTTGATTCCCTCCTTAGCAGCGCTCTTCTGTATTCAAGCCCTAACTAGAATTTTTATTTTCCCATTGATCTTGTCTTCAAAACTACAAAACACAATTTACTAATATAGATTATATAATAGTTATATTACAAAAAGATTACAACCACTTTAAGATATATTTACAGTATGCGTTCAATATAATTAAGTAACACTTTTATGGTTTTTCCATAATATATATTAGACTCTTTAAATATAATATGCTAAATGGAGGGAAGTATATGAGTGCTGAAAAAAAAGGAGGACTACTCAGCGGGTTTATTGGAGATGATAATTCTTCATTACTATTCTTTTTCTTATTGCTAGTCATTCTTTTCTGCAGCTGTGGTGATTTATTTGGAAGTGAAGGCGGTTGTGGTTCCTTATTAAATGGATTAGGCGGCGATGGAGACTCAAATCTTTTATTTTTCTTCCTGCTGCTAGTTATTCTTTTCTGCAACTGCGATTTTTTCTAGAAAATGAATTGCAGTAACATATTGTTTTAGGGTTCGCAAAAGGCGGACCTTTTTTTATTTATGGTTTAAAAAACGTTTATTCACAATAACCGTTGTCTTTGGTATAATAAGTTTTATAACAAATGATTAACGGGGGTATTATAATGAACATTGTTAAGATATATACAGATGGTGCATGCTCAGGAAACCAAAATACCAATAATTTTGGAGGCTGGGGTGCCATATTGGAATACGGATCCCATAAAAAAGAAATATATGACGGTGAGGTTAACACAACAAATAATCGTATGGAAATGAAAGCTCTACTGGAAGCTTTGAAATGTCTAAAAAAAGAACAATTAAATATACATGTCTTTTCTGACAGCTCTTATTTGATGAATTGCTTTCGAGAAAAATGGTATGAAAAATGGTTAAACAATAATTGGAAGACTTCTAATAAAACACCTGTGGAAAACCAAGACCTGTGGCTCCAACTTATCCCCTTTATTAACATCCATTCTATTTCTTTTTTTAGAGTCAAAGGCCACCTTAATATCGACCATCCTTCTACTGATGTTAATAAATGGTTTACTAAATTTAGAGAATGGAACGGTAGTCAATTTAGCATGGATAACTTTAAATATATCACCAAAATGAACCATCGTGCAGATGCTTTAGCTAATTTGGGAATTGATAAAGTTAAAACTGCTTAAAACCAGATTATTCACAATATACTAGAAAAATGAATACAGGCGTAAAAATATTCGTTAATGCATTCATTTTTCGATAGCGTCAACAAAACAGTCATATGTATTATTGTTTTTGTTTCAAAACTTCGATTGTTTTATTATTACACATGATAATATTTCCGTCACTTCTTACATCTACCCACTCTATGTCTTTGTATATTTTGGTTTCACTTAAAGAAGTTTTCCCTATATCACATATGGTTCTCTTGCCATACAATATGGTTCGTTTTGAATTTCCCTTTATGTTTTTTACATTTCCATCAATGGATACCTCATATAGTACATTATTTTGGCTGTCCAGTAATGTAACTTTTGTTTTAGTTAATCCCTCTTCACATATAACCAAAGCGTCGTTTAATTCACTGTATCCAACTTTATCAACCACTATTGTATTTTCCCATCCGATTTCTTTATCTTCATTAAGCTTTATAATTCTATTTGTCCCTACGCAAATTATATGACCATGATTGTTTAAAAATATTTTGGGAATTATTTCATTTTTAAAGATTTTTCCTCCTGTAATTTTCCCTTGGATGTCAGTAATCATTAAATTTGTCTTGTACTCTTGATTGTATGAAATTGCAGAGATAGCTACTATTTCTTTTTCTGAATCAAAAGTAAAATCTATTACGTTACCGCCTTTTAATCCATTGATTTCTCCGGTTATTTCTCCATCCTTGCTTATTAATAATATCCTTTCCGTTCCATCTACCTTTTTCGTATGAATGCCTAGATATTGATCCATTTTATCTTCTTTAATTAATAAAATTTCTTCATTCAGGTTTATTTCATCAATTATCTCTAGTTGATCATTCCATATGATAATTTTTCCTGATTGAGTATCTGCTAAAAATAGATTTTGTCCTATTGTACGAATATCTACCGCTTTCATATTGATATCTATTTTCCGGCTTTCAATTTTTTCTTCATTATCATATATTTTAAGGACATTATTTTCAAATATAACTATTTTATTTCCCATTAGTGCATAAGAATAGACAGATTCTTTAACACTAATTGTTTGACTGACTTCATATTTATTTGCAACAACCGGTTTAAAGTGAAAATAGGCATATATGCCGCTACTTATAATTAGTAATAAAACTAATAAAAATAATATCCTTCTTTTTTTTCTCTTTTTTCTTCTCCTCATTTTCCAGCCCTTACTTTCATTTCACAATTTCCAATAATACGATGGCAATATCATCTTGAATATTAAAATCTGCGAATTTCATGGCCTGATTATATATGCTATCTATAAAGCTTTCTCCATGATGTTGAATGTTTTCTTCAATTGAATGCCTAAAATTTTTATAGCCATAATATTGATCTTTTTTTGAATTATATGCTTCTATAATACCATCGTATATAACAATATTTGATCACCTTTTTCTATTTTAACTGTAATACAGTCATGTGAAAAATGATCTACCAAAGAACAAATGGGTAAACCTGTAATGGTTATTGCCTCTACACTTTTATTCTTTCTAATAATTGTGGGAAAACAGTTATGGCCGGGATTGACAAATGTAATCTCTCTATTTTTTTTGTTATATGTTCCATAAAGTAAAGTCATA
>JAKSCF010000759.1 GCA_022360735.1 Clostridia bacterium | reverse complement strand
TTTGACATCAATCATTATATCAATAGAGAGAAAAGTTAATTTCCAATTTCAAAAACATACTATGCGGCTTGTTTAGTATATTTGATCAAGCGGGTGGTGGAATCCAATATGAATTACCGTAAAATTCCAGATTATCATTATAATATTGAGGAGGTTAGAGAGATGGATAAAAGAGTATGCTTAGAGCATAAAGATATTGAATGGATTGTATATTGTAAGTTTGATGAATTCAATAAAAAGCAAATTAAGACGTTTTTATATACCAAGGTAGAGCAGTCAAAGAAGTGAGGGTTGATATTATCATATAATGATAAGAGGAAATAACAAGAAAGAAATTGTGAATTTGCATATTAATTAGGACTGGATTACAAGCATTTTGGACAATTTCCATTTATTTACTGATTGCATAGTAGTATAATCTATTTTATTGCGTTTATTTGCCATTTTATTTTAATGAAGACAAACAGGGGTTTTATGACAGTTTAAAATAGACAAATAAAGCTTTATTTGTATTGACAGTTGGAACGTATATGAGTATAATCGAATATAGTAATATGAAGAGGTGAAAATAATGGAGTTAATAAAAGTGTTGAAAGCGATTGGAGATGAAAATCGATTAAGAATATTAAATCTGCTTAATCAAGGAGAACTTTGTGTTTGCGAGATTCAATATGCTTTAGATACTACTCAATCCAATACATCAAGGCATTTAAAGAATCTTAGTGATGCCGGACTATTAGTTTCAAGTAAAAAGGCACAATGGGTTTCTTATAGTATTAACGAAGATATTTTTCAGAAATTTCCATTTGTGAAGACCTTGCTGGAAACTGAATTGAATAAGCTTCATTTTGCTGAAAAAGATACAAAAAGACTTGGTGAGTGTCAACAGATGGGTATTCCGTGCGAATGGGATGGAAAGTTAATCTAATTTTGTGTAATAAATTTAAGGAGGAAAGTAGATGGAAATTAAGATTTTAGGTCAGGGATGTTCAAAATGTAAAAGCTTATATGAAAGAACCATTCAAGCTAAAGAAGACTTGAACCTAGATGCAGAAGTCATAAAAGTAGAAAGCATCAAAGATATTGTAAAATATGGCGTGATGAGAACACCGGCATTGGTAGTAGAAAATGAAGTCAAAGTTGTTGGTAAAGTTCCAACAGTTGATGAAATAAAAACATTTTTAAACAAATAAAACAAAATAAAAGGATAAAAAACGGAGGGTATTTAAAAATGAGAATGCTTGCAGAATTTTTTCCGGAATTTACAGAAAAGCTAGATGAGATTGACAAACTTTATGAAGAGAAACGTATGATTGATGAAAAAACTTATCAATTTATTTGTTTCGCACTTTCTATCAAAGGGCGATCAAAGCCTTGTGTATTGAAACATTTTAAAGGGGCCTTAGAAGCAGGCGCTACAGTCAAAGAGTTATCTTACATCTTCGCTTTGGTTATGAGAGAGGCTGCAGGTGCAGACGACTGCTGGACGCATGATGTACTTGATGATTGGCAAGAAATTGTTGCAGGAAATGTAAACTGTGACTGCAAAAAATAATAAAAAACAGCCTAGTACTTTATTTCAGTAAAAGTACGCTGTGCCAGTGAATACATTTATTTTGCCTCTGGGACAAAACCTATTGAACTTTAATTGATTATCCAGTAGACTACAATCACAAGGTTAAACACTTAACCAAGTACAAAATTCGAGATAATCAAGTCAAAAGGGTCAAAAGGGTTTAAAGGGGTTTTTAGGGATTAAGGATAGATGATAGAGATATAGTTTTATATCTCTTTTGTCATTTTTGAAGCTTTCTTTCACTTTGTAATAGGTCAAAACATAGGGTGTATGGATATAATATAGTATCTATTATTATCTTCCTATGGATTTATGTCATAAAAGTGAAGGGAAATTGTTATGAGCAAGGAAAGAGAAAGGATTATTCTTTTTGGAGAACAATTGACTTTGGTAGGTGAGTTTATAGCTTTGTCGGCATCTATAAGAGGTGAATTCTCACTACAAATTATCGGCGGCATAATAATCGTTCAAGGTCAAGCTATCTTAGTAGATGCCGTTAAAAAAGAATCAAAAGATTTAGCTTTTATTAGTGTCGCTGCACAGGCTGTGGGATTTTTATTGGTAGCATTGGGAGAATTGATTTCAAAGGATGAAGATGTAGATTTTTAAGTACTAATTGTATGACTTGTTCTTTAGCAGATTATGGGGGGGAAGTTATGACAGATTTTACGAATGCTGTACTGTTGAGTATATTTATATCTTTTCCGGAAGTGATATGGGTCTTATTATTTGGTTTTACGCTTACCGGAATGAAAGTAAAAATTAAAAATGTTATATTGATAGCATTGATTCAAACTTTAATAGCCTTTTTAGTTAATATATTAAATATTCGTCTTGGAATACATACCATTATTCAATCAGCAACTACATGTTTATTAGTTGCTCTTGTGCTAAAAATCAAACTATATCATGCTATGCTTCCTGTTTTGATTGGTGTTCTCACTCAAGGTATCATGCAGGTAACACAGTATTCTTTAGTTGTTTTACTTTTTTCACAATTTGATGCTACTCAATTATGTGTTAATTTCAAGATAACATTTATTTTCCAAATTCCTATAATCATTTTATCCATTTTATTATTACTAATTGTTAAAAAGAAAAATATTACTATTTTATAGTTGACGTTGTTCAATTTTTCTAAATTTTATTCTTGTTTTTGTATATTCAAGTCTATTA
>JAKSCF010000758.1 GCA_022360735.1 Clostridia bacterium | reverse complement strand
TCAACCTATTCCTACAACGAACAAAACAGATTGGTGTACATCAATAAAGATGGTGTTGAGTTTACCAATTATAGATACGACAACAACAGCAACATGCTGGGCTTTAACAAAGAAAAAATTGAACATATATGCCGAATTATTCCTGTACCAACAATCAAAATATTTGAACTTGGGAAAACATCAGAACAAGAAAATTATTATATATATTGAAAAATGGTATCGTATATGGTATCATTTAATATAATAAAGTATAAAAGAAGAATGAATAGCTTGAAATGGGGGAAACTTACTATGGAGGATGATTAATGAGTCGTTTCACAAAACTACATAATAAGATAAAAAATAATCCTCAAGAGATTAGGTTTGAGGAGATAGACAGCTTGCTAAAAAATGCTGGGTTCCAAAAAAGAAAAGGAAAAGGGAGCCACATGATTTATAGTCATCCTGATTTAAACGATATTAGGGATTATATAACGATTCCTTATAAAAAGCCACATATTAAAAAAATATATATAAAAAGAGCTTTGGAAATTTTGGAACGGCTTAATCAGGATAGTGGCTAACTATATGGGGGAAAAAGGAGAATGTAAAAATGAGAGGCATTAATGTAAAGGATTACAAAATTGAGGTGTTTGTTAATCCAGAAGATGAGGGAGGAGGGTATATAGCGACTATACCTGAACTTGGGTGCATTGGTGATGGTATGACAATACAAGAAGCTATAGACGAACTGACAGAGGTTGCCAATGATGTTATAGAATTAGCGGTTCAAGAAGGCAAGAATATACCTGCTCCTAAAAAAAATTATAGTTATGAATACAGTGGAAAACTATCTTTAAGAATACCAAAGATTTTACATCGACTTGTAGCAGAGACAGCAGAAGAAGAAAATTGTAGTATTAATCAATTAATACAGACATATGTTTCTTTAGGAATTGGGAACAAATTTGGTAAAGACAATAGTTCTATGCATGTGTCAATAAATATTGAATCATCAAAAAAAATGGAAAATGTTCATAGTTCAGTTAACAAAATATGGGAATCTATATCAAACAATGAGCAAATTAAAGTACCCAGCTTTTATAATAATACTATGGAAAATTAGGGGATGTTTTTATGAATAAGAAGAAAAATGAATATAAATTTTTAGGAAGAAAAATAATACTTAATAAAATTGAAGCGAATAATTTAGATTTGTCTGAATGGGATGAATCGGAAATAGAAGTTATAATTGATAATCCTGAAATAAAAAAAATAAATTATGAGGAAAATGAGATTATTATTAAGGTTAATACCTGTGTAAAGTTAGCAAGTTTATTAGAGATGAAATTAGTGCATAATATTTTTCTTAAATTCAATGATATTCAAACATATGAAACAGAAATTAAAGAAGATATAAATAAATTTGTAGAACCAATTGGAGCAGAGATAAGTTATACGGTAGCTTTTATTTCAAAAAAGATGACAGGACAACACATAATACTTCCCCCATCCATAGGTTTTGGAGAAAAAGGCTATAAGGAATAGGTTAGGACTTGACATTTCTTAGAATACATAATAAAATCAATTGAGAATGATAATTAATCTCAATTTAAAAATAATTAGATGAAATGAATATAAGTATTTAATAAAAAAAGGGAAAGTTATGAGTAAGTCTAAGGAATTTCAAACCATTGAGGAATTGGTTCTAACCTTACAGGCGTGTGCACTGATTGTTATTTGTAATATGGCATTTCCTCTTGTTTCAAGTCAATCGAACTATGAAATGAAGATTTTTGCCCTTGCTTATGGACTGTTTTTTGCTGTTAATATATTCCAACATTTCTTTGCTAAAACAAAAACAAGTATCATAAATGGAATCATAGAAGGTGTTTTTTTAACAGTATTTATTATATTACAATTTGATCATGGTTATGTTTATGCTAATTTATTCTATGTTTACATCGTTATACAATCTCTTAGATATCAAAAAATTTCACCTTTGATCATTAGTATTATAACCATTTGCTTTCATACAATTATTTTTCTTATTTCACAGCATATTATAGCTTTTGAATACTATCATTTAAGCCACTTTATTTTTTATTTTGTCATCAGCATGGTGCTAAATATGTTTTTAAAAGAATTGAGTACACTGAGAAAAGAAAAAGAATATTACATACATGAAGTGGATAAGAAAAATGTTGAGTTAGAAAAACTTATTTTAACGGATTATTTAACAAAATTATATAATTGTAATGCTTTCCATCAATATTTTGAGGACCTGAGCAAAAATGATCATCATCATCCTTTGAGCTTGGCTATCATTGATATTGACAATTTTAAAATCATTAATGACACCTATGGACATTTAGCCGGCAATGCTATTTTGAAACAATTGGCTGAGATTTTTATTGATAATGTTAGAGATTCAGACCTTGTTGCTCGATATGGCGGGGAAGAGTTCGCCATCATTTTTCCAATGACTAATTTGGAATCTGCAATTGCAACTACTGAAAGAATTCGTTTAATAGTAGAACAAAACATTTTTAGTTTTAATGATCAAGTGATTGGCCTTACTATTAGTATTGGCGTTGACACAATAGATGATAATGAAAATGATGATACTTACTCAACCTTTATACAAAGAGTAGACAATTTATTGTATCAAGCAAAGAATTTAGGTAAAAATCAAGTATGCCATACTTCTTAAAGGATATATGTATCCGTATAAAAAAGGCGCTATAGCTGATTAAAGCTATAGCGCCTTTGATAATTCTATCTTGGATTTTTAGCAGTCTTATGTGGTAAGTTTATAAAGTCAAAGGTGGTATATGCTCCGACTATTACAATTAACGTTAAATTTTTAAGTTAGATTTAACAGTCCATTTAATTTTCTATTGAGCTGAATAGAGAAAATTAAAGTCAATAATGTGGTTAAAAAATCGGCTATAGGCTGTGAAAATATTACCCCGTCCAGTCCTATTAACCTTGGCAAAATAAACACAAGGGGTATGAAGAAAATCCCTTGCCTTCCAGTACTGATTAAGCTGCCTTCTGTGGCTTGACCTATTGATAAAAATAATGTCATATAGATGACTTGAAAGCCAAATAATGGGAACATGATACTATAGGCTCTTAAAGCTCGAATACCTATATCAAGTACCATAATATCATCGCTGAACATGCCTACTATTGGTCTTGCAAATATAATCTGAATCACAGCTAAAATAAAACAAAATGTAGTGGTCCACCTGAGAGATTTATCCTTAAGTTCCTGCAGCCTGCTATATTTCTTAGCACCAAAGCTATATCCAGCAAGAGGTTGAAAACCCTTGGAAAATCCATGTATTACAAAGCTGCCTATTGCAAATACTCTATTAACTATTCCCATAGCAGCCACAGCAGCATCGCCATAGGGAACAGCAGCAGAGTTGATTAATCCCATAGAGGCACTGGATAATAACTGAAGCATCAGGTTAGGCATGCCAATTTTTAAGATTTCTGTCACTATTTCTTTAGATAGGGTGAAATCCTTTGCCGATATTTTTATGACACTTTTGTCACTGAACAGGTAAGCTAATAAAAGTATGGTGCTCACAGCCTGAGATATGACTGTAGCAATTGCAGCGCCTTTAATCCCATAACCAAAGGTAAAGATAAAAAGCGGGTCTAAGATTATATTTAGAACGGCACCTACTATTAAAGCCTGCATACTCGTTCTAGCTGCACCTTGTGCTCTTGCTATGTTATTCATGGTTATATTAACAACCGTTAGAATTGACCCGCCAATAAAAATATACGAATAATCTTTTGCATAGGGTAATATAGTCGGTGTTGCACCAAATGCCTTTAGTAATGGTTCTAAAAAAATTAATGAAGGCACTATGACAATTAATGCTAAAATAATGCTGCTGAAAAATGCGGTGGAGGCTGCTTTATTGGCTTGCCGTATTTCTTTTTTTCCTAAAAGTCTTGAAATATATGAAGCAACGCCGATGCCTAATGTTAAACCAAGTCCTATAATCACCATTGATATGGGAAATGCGATAGAAGCAGCTCCCATTTGACTCGTTCCTAGGCGTCCCACAAATATAGCGTCTACAAAATTATATATAGCGGTTACAAGCAATCCTAAAGTTGCCGGTATACCAAATTTTAATAGGGCAATAGAGGTTTTCTCTTGCTCCATGATTCTAATTTTTTCATTCATTTGATTTTCTCCTTTTGCTGGTTTTTGTGTGAGTTAAACAAGTATTATTGCATAAACTCAATAATTTATAATGAATATCATTATCAGTAGCTTTGCTTTTTTAAACTCTACTAAAGCGTAGAGTTATTATAATTTCAATATATTTTAAACGAGAGTATACCAGGTATACGCTTAAGCCTATAAATAGCGGATTCCTATAAATGTCTTTCCGCCATTTCATTTGCTTTTTCAAGAAAAGTATTCAAAATGTCTAATTCATATTCTGTTAAATTGTCTAAATATCCAAACAAATCTTTATCGTATTCATTATGATACTTTTCATGACTATGATATGCTTTTAGTCCTTTCTCAGTTAATGCAACTAATACTCTGCTTTGATTTGTTTTGTCTATAATTTTCTCAACCAACTCCTTTTTTTCTAATTTCTTGATTGTTTTTGAAATGGCACCTTTAGTAACCCCAAATTTTCTGGCTATTTCAGAAATATGGATGTCTTTTTTATTGCCTATTACATTGATGATATGAATTTCACTTCTGAATATTTCTACATCTGTATCAAACTGATTGGGCTTATCAGCAGTTCTAGCTGCTTTTTCAACTAGCGTTGCATAATTTTCAATTACTTTTTTCTTTATATATTCCTTCATATAAGAACTGTATACCAGGTATACTTTTTTGTCAATATTTTTTATTATAAATAGAGTTATTTTTTAAAAAAATACTTAATATTTCATTACTATAAATACGAAATTAGGTATTCGTTGATACGTAATTTTTGTAAAATATTGACACAAAGATATTGAGTGAAATATAATAATAACAAATAATGATAATGAGAATCATTATTGATAATTGTTATTATAAATGATTACTGTTGTTAGTGTCAAGCAAATTTGTAATAGATTATAAGAGTATGGGTAAGATAGAAAAATTATTTTCTTTATCATTGGTTTAGTTAAAAGGGGGTATTTATATGATTTTAGAATATATCAATGATTTAATGGGTCTATCCTTGTTCCATAACATGACAAAAGATGATGTTATCAATACTCTTGAACACATGTCAACTGAAATTAAAACCTATAAAATCAATCACTATATCTGCAAGCAGAATGGAAAATTCAATAGTTTAGGGATTATTTTAAGCGGGAAAGCATCCATGGAAAGATTTTGCAGCAGCACAGGTACTTCAGCAAAGTACTCATTAACAAAGATGAGTACATTTGGTGTTGAGTTGGTGAGTTCCAACATAAGCATATCGCCCTATACCATTAAGGCAATGCAAAAAACAATGGTTCTATACATTCACTTAAATTACAATAAATTTTTTTCAACAAATAAAAATAATTATAGGTATCTAAGTAAATTTTATATCAATTTACTCAATGTCCTTTCAAGTAATATTATTGATTTGAACAAGCAGATGGATTATATCAGAATTGTTTCTATAAAAAAGAGATTGGTAAAATTTCTATTAGACAATAGAAAAAATGAAGATGCGTATGTTTTTAGCATTGATATGTCACAAGAACAAATTGCTAACTATTTAAATATATCCATGAGAACCATAACTAAGTTATTACCAAAACTCAAAGAAAATGGCATAATTGATTATCATAGAAGTTTTTTTAAAATATTGGATGTGGAAAGATTATCTGAATTTGCACAAAAACCCAATGAACTAGGCACTAGTGCCTAGTTGGTAAAAAATTACAAAGTCTTCATTGACAACTAACAATACGTGATGATAGTATTAACTTAAAGTTAGCAAAGTAACTTTTATCGATCGATTTAGAGTTAAGTTAACAAAAAAATTTTTAATGACATAGGTTTTTGAGGTAGAGATGCACATAAAATCGTGCAAAATTTTTTTATCTACATATTGATAATGATATTCAATATCAATAAAAACCTTATATAACAAAAGGAGGATTAGAATTATGCAAATTGCAAAGAAGAAAATGGGAACCAAGATGTTGGTAGCCTTGATACTTTCATTCGTTATGGTTATGAGTATGGGTGTGATGGCATATGCAGCAACAACAGTAGGCACAAATGCCAAGACTGTAGGTGTATATGCAGTAAAAGAGAGCTGTACTGAGTATGTAGGAGATGAAAATCCGAGTACCAGTGACCCAAGAATATCTATGGCACATTCATATTTAGTGTCTCCAGGTACCAGACCAATAGATGCAAGCACTGGTGATATGGAAGTTACAATACAATTTAAAAATAATGGTATAATGGGAATCGGTGATGTTCTGGAAGTATATCAAGAAACTTATCCAGGTTCAGGTGTTTATGGCAGTGATTTGTTATACAACAATGATTATGCCGATATCTTTTACAGCGGTAATGTAATAGGCGATACAGATGCTACAAGGACTGAAGTTAAAATAAAGACGGTAGTAGACATGGGATGGATGGGTACATCTACTCAATATTATAAGATTCAATTAGATGCAGATTCAGTAGTATATTAATTACAAAAATATAAAATTAGAGATAGTCAACATATGGGGACTATCTCTTTTTTACTTTTTAATTTTATATTAAGCTTATAAAGAGTGTTTTATAGAAAAAATTGGTTAAAATTGATTTTATTTCATAGAATTATATCTAAGTTAATAAAATCAATATTTTACTTATTAATAACTGAAATAATAAGTAGTTTTAGTATTAAAAACGAAAATTTACAAACTATAAATCCGATCAATTTGTGCAAAATAATTGTGTAAGATATCTTATAAACTTTATAAAATTATTTTCAAAAAATGAAAGGTGGAGTTTGATGTATCAAAATTATCAAAACAATGTTCCGAATTCAAGTAGTTCTAATGCCGTGGAGCAAATGGAAAAACAGAAAGTTCAACAATATATGAACTCAGCCCAAAATTATTCTCAACCAAGCTCAGCAAGTACTGCTGCCGCTGCAGAGCAAATGAAAAAGCAGCAGATTCAACAATATATGAATTCACAAGGAAATATGCAGAGTTATTAATGATTAATGTAAACCTCCTTATAATTAGGAGGTTTTACTATATTTCAAAGCGAGTTGTCGTAATTCTTTTTTGCTAGAAACATTAAGCTTACTATATATCCAGTGGAATGAGATTTAACCATTCAATTAATTTTTCCCTTTACGATGAGCTTAACGTAAAAAGCATTTTCTAACCGGTATTTGATTTGATTAAGTTCGTAACTGTACGCCACAGATTTAAGAAAAATATGATCTTTTTTTAAGATATCGGATGATTTCAGGATCAGTCGTTCTTTTTCTTTCTCAATAAGCCCTGGTTTGGATGAATTAACAATGCTTGTAAGTTCTAATTGAAAAAAAGAATTAAATGCGCCCTCAGCCATAACAGTGGCATGATTTTTTACTTCTTTAATGGGATATGGGAACAGTGAGTGGCTGCCAAATGATTTTAAATAGCTGATAATTGGAACCGGCCCTTCAAAGGTGTTATTGTATTTCAGAAAATGATACAATGCTTTATCTTGAGTTAAGGCATCATAATATGTAGATTGTGGGAAGCTGTTGGGAATATGAAACCCTTGATAATTGCTAAAGGTATCTGAAAGTTTTGGAAGTCCATTTTGAATAATCCCAATTTTTTTACCATGGTTATGTTGAGTCAATATAAAAGCATCCTTCTCTCCTGTTACAATACCTGCGCTAATCAGCTGTAAAGCAAAAAAAGATTGCCATGTAACCATAGGAGATGCTAAAGTAATGTTTAAGCCGGTTAATGTACCGTCACCTTTTACAAAGTAAATGGGCGCATTTATTTTTAAATGGTTAAATGCCTTTTTTATTTCATTTATAAAGCTGCCGGTCGAATCATACAGAAGCATATCCAACAGCATGTTATTTTCTCTGAGAATATAGTTAAAGCTATTGTAGCCGGAGGAGGGGAGTATAGTAAAAGTATTAGGGTATGCTTCTTGAATACTTATAATCAACTCTTTTTCTCTTTGTGAATTAAAAGTGGAAAAAGAGCTGTTGAGTGCTATTTTATCAATGCCTTTATCATTGAGTAAGTGCAAATATTCTTCTAGTTGGACATTTTGGCTGGTTGAGTCATCCACAGAAATATTTAGATTATAAATATCCAGTACTGCGTTTTTATAACTCTTTGGTTGTGACTTAATGTTTTGAAGGTCACCCATCTGGATATATCCAAAAGAGCATTTTTTTAAATTCTTAAAGTGCATGGTAAGATCTGCTGCAACAATAATGTTTTTAATGCTTTCAGATTGAAGATGGTTAGAATGTATGAATTGAGATAGAAATGTTTCTATCTCTTGAATTCTGTAATAACTTTTTCTTGCAGTTGCAACAGGGATGTTAGCATAGCCAAATATCAAATCTATATTTTGTTCATGAATTAAAATAACAAGGTTTCCGTTCATAGTCATTACCACCTAATAATAATATGAGAAATACAATGCTTCTAAGGATTCATACTCTGATTTGTACCCAAAGCATTTGGGTCCGACGATATTGAGACCATCTGAAGTTTTCCAGACCAGAGGTGCAGGGGTTCCGATAACAGCGACTTGCATGCCTGTAGACAAGTCATTGTTACTAATGGGCAGCAAAGTATCTAAGTTAATCAAACTAATTAAATCAGGTACCATAGCCGCTAGTGCATTATTTTTATAAGCAATAAGGTTTTCATTTTGAGTTAGAATTTGAAAGCTTTCTCCTTTATTATGCTTGATACCTTTGAGATGAATAGAGTGCCAATCTTTGTGTATGACATGATCTACTTTTTCAATTTTTCCTGAGAACAATTCTATTGATGCGCCGTAAATAGAGTTTTTTGTGGTATGTATTAAGTTATTCAAGATATCCTCATAAGTCGAAAATCCCATAAATACGTTGCCGATGTCATAAGCAAAAGATATGGTGTGAGGGATAAGCATTCTTTTTAATGGCCCACCCTTTAAAGGAGATGAGGCAAAAAAACCGATGTTGTTAAAGTCACTTAAGTCTTGACGAATATTTAAATCCAATAAAAAGTTATCCAGATCAGAATAATGATATATTTTTTGGCTGGTGTTGGCAAGAATAAAAGGGATTAATGGTTGTTTATTGAGATGCAGTGTGGTCATTTGAAGCTCCGGAAAAGCTCTACCCATTGTATCGCCGTCGATAAAAGGAATTTGCAAAATGCTGGCGACCAAAATAGGATATAACACATTAACCCCTGCACCTTCTAATGTAAACAGACCTTGAATCTTTGAACCGGTTTCAAGTTCAAGTGCTTTTAAAGCTTCTAAGGCTTCATGTCCGGTACAATAAAAATCATCTATCACCTCAGGTGATCCAATTAGACCAACGGCAGCATAATTTTCCTCAGAATTCAAAGACTTTGTCTCTAAAAGCGGCAGCCTAAGACCTTTAGAGAAAGTTTCTTCGCATAATAAAAGAATGTTATTGGTTTTCCCGCCGCCGCCAACACCCAGAAAAGTGCTTCCGTAATATAGGGGCTTTATCCAATCATAATTGATATATTTCATAATCTTACCTCACAATTTTAGTTATCGTGCTTTTTTATATTTGGCGATCATTCTATATAAAGTGGCCAAACTGATATTTAAGTGTTTTGCTAACTGTTTTTTACCTTCTGTGTTATTTCCAAAGTCATCCATAAGGCGGAATAATTCTTCTTTAGAAGGCTTAACTGCTGACTGATCCTTAATCTCAGGCTGAAATTCAATGAGACTATTTTTATTGGTATTAATGTAGCTGGGAAGATCGGATAAATCAATGATACTCTTATTTGACATGGTTACACCATATTCTACAACATTAATCAACTCTCGTATGTTACCTTGCCAATGATAATGGGTTAAAGCATTCATGGTATCATGGGACAAAGTCATAAATCCTTTTTTCTGTAAAATACAATATTTCTTTACATAATAATTCAGCAGTAATTCAATATCATCTGATCGATTTTTCAAAGAAGGAATGGAAATAGGAATAACGTTGATTCGATAAAATAAATCCTCTCTAAAATCTCCCTTAACCATTTTATTTTCCAAATCATGATGGGTTGCACATATAATCCTAACGTCAATTGGAATGGTCTTATTGCTGCCGATGGGTTCTATATACCGCTCTTGAAGAACTCTTAAGAGCTTAACTTGAATGGATAGAGGCATATCTCCTATCTCGTCGAGAAAAAGTGTACCGCCATTTGCTACTTCAAATTTACCTGTTTTACCCTCCTTTTTTGCACCTGTAAAAGAGCCGGCTTCATATCCAAACAGTTCGCTTTCCAAAAGATTTTCGGGTATTGCCGCACAATTTAAGGCAATAAAAGGGCGATTTCTTCTGTCACTTAGATTATGGATTAGCTTTGCGTATTCTTCTTTTCCCGTGCCGCTTTCACCTCTTATGAGTACGGTTCCATCCGTTAATGCGACTTGATTGACAATGGATAGCACATTATTAAGTTTTGGATGCTTACCAATTATTTTATTAAAACTTTTAATGGTATTTTTACGATCATAATGGCTGTCTAAACCGTTCTGACTTGTAGAGTAATTTATTTTACCAATTAATTGGTTTCCGTAATAAAAATCATTGGTAGAAATATCCAATAATTCATTGTTGGATAATTGATCGGAATGAATGTTTTGGATATTCATTTTCTCAGCTGTATCATTGCAGTATAATAATGCATCATTTTTATCGTAAAGCATGAGTCTATTTGGGATAAAGTTGCCTATAAAAGCAGTGGTTTGACGGTATAGGGCATTGGATTCCTCCATTTGTTTAATATTTGTCAGTAAGGCAAAAATTTCTGAAAAGGTTCTAAGCATGGCTGTCAAATTTTCATCTAAGTGTTGAGATGCTGAAAGAAACAGCCATATAAGGCCCTCTTGATGATGATTAGATTCCACCGGTGTATAAATGACTTGGATATCTATGGATCTATTATTAATGGTCTTATTTTCCATTTCTATAACGGGATGTAAACTCTCCAAAAATCTTTTTCTTTTTGATCTGGTTAATGTATAAAAATTTTCATTGATTTTTAATGTTTTACCCGCGGCTTTAAATACCGTTTGATCTTGATTAAAGTGATAAATACAGCAATTTAAACCATTGGATAGATGTTCTAGAAATGAGGAAGTTGAAATTGCTTTCATATAAAATGTTCCTTTCACAAAAATTCTCATTCTCATTTTATCACATGACAATGGCAAAACCAAATATGGTTAAAATATTAAGAAATATTGAGAAAAAGTGATGATAAATGAGAAAAAATTTGAGAAATACTGGTGGTAACGTTGAATTGATGGTTAAAATGAGAAAAAAATATCCCAAATTGAGAAGATTTATTATAAAAAAGCAAAGAATTTTTGGTATAACAATTGCAATTCAATTAAAAAAAATGAAAGGAGATGAGGATATTGACACAAAACAATCAAGTCTCGTCAGAAAGCGGCATCAAGAGTATTTCGCCGGACCAAAGGCAGCCTTGGGGAAGTATAGCATTAATTTGGATCGGATCTATGATCTGCGTACCGTCATTGATGATAGGAGGTCTTTTAATATCCGGGCTAACCGTTGGTCAAGCATTCTTTGCGGGAGCTATAGGTTATTCCATTGTAGTATTGTACATGTGTTTCCAAGGTATGCAGGGTTCAGATACAGGCTTACCTACTGTAAGTGCGGCTTCAAGCGCTTTTGGAGAAAGTGGTTCAAGACTCATAATATCTTTAGGATTGGGTATTGCATGTTTAGGTTGGTTTGGTTTTCAGGCCAATGTTTGCGGATCAGCTTTTAGTGGCATTTTGTCAGCTTCATTGGGTTTGGATATTCCCATTTGGCTGTCATCATTAATTTGGGGAATTATAATGTTAATTACTGCTATTTATGGGTTTAATGCTTTAAAATATCTGAATTATATTGCCGTTCCGGCTTTGGTACTGGTATCCATCTACGGTGTTTATGCATCTTTTGCAAAGCATGGCACAGAAATTATAGCTACTTACCAGCCGGCACAACCGATGAGCTTCTTGTCAGGCGTTGCTTTAACAGTAGGTTCTTTTGCATTAGGAGGTGTAATTGCAGGGGATTATTCCAGATATGCAAAAAATAGAGGAGATGTTATTAAATCTTCCGTATTGGGTGTTATTCCTGCCGGTATTGCCATGATAACTATGGGTGGATTGATGAGCTTGGTCTCAGGAACATACGATATCACCATGGTGTTGACGGAGTTGGGTGTCCCTTCTTTGGGTTTGGTCGCTTTAATTTTAGCCACTTGGACTACCAATACGGTTAACGCATTTTCAGGGGGTTTGGCTATAACCAATTTATTTAATTTGGATGACTCTAAAAGAAAATTGACGACTGCCGCAGCAGGGATTTTGGGAACGGTTCTCGCTATAGCCGGAATTATCAATTACTTCGTCAATTTCTTAATGCTTTTAACGTCAGCGTTACCACCTGTTGCCGGTGTTATGATTGCGGATTATTGGCTGTGCAAAAAAGGTGACCCGGATAAATTTGGGGTTAAATTAAAATGGAATATGGCTGGTATTTTATCATGGGTGATTGGTGCAGGGATTGCTATTGCTGTCAATAAAGGGATACAACCCATTAATGGAATTGTCGTATCCATGATTACGTACTATCTACTAACTAAAGTAACAAGCCAAAACAAATAATAAGTATTTAATTATAAAAGCTGTTGGAAATTGAATACAGGCATATAAATATTTATTTTCGCATTAATTTGGAGAAAATTTGATAGCAGATAAGGTATAAAAGCCTAACCGCAAACAATCGCCGTCCATGGCTGTAGGTAGTATGATGTATAGAAATACAGCCCATATAGTGCACTTTTTCCAG
>JAKSCF010000462.1 GCA_022360735.1 Clostridia bacterium | reverse complement strand
GCTTTGTAGTGTGTATGCAGCAATTTGTGTGACTTATGTCCAAGTGGTTTTTCAAGATATTCTTCATATAATGCTTTAACTGCCGGGTTGTCATGAGATTTTCTGTATTCTAATTTTTCTTTATCAATCTTGTAAATAGCATCGATTCTCTTAGCTTTAGTAGCCATAGTTGTATTAATCGGCTGACCGCCGCCGCCGATACATCCACCTGGGCAAGCCATTACTTCGATAAACGCATATGGGCACTCGCCTTTATCAATCATATCCATAATGATCTTAGCATTAGATAAGCTGTGAGCAACAGCTATCTTAATAACTGTACCGTCGATATCAACTTCAGCTTCCTTAATACCTTCAAGTCCTCTTGCAGGCATAAAGTCCAGTGAAGGTAATTCTTTACCGGTAAGCACTTCGTAAGCGGTTCTAAGAGCTGCTTCCATAACACCACCGGTGTTACCGAAGATAACTGCAGCACCGGTACCGATACCGAATGGGCTGTCAAATTCTGATTCAGGTAAGTTTTTGAAATCCATACCTGCCATCTTAATCATTTTAGCAAGTTCTCTGGTTGTAAGAACGATATCAACGTCTCTTATGCCGTCTTCATTAACCATTTCTTCTCTTTGGCATTCGTATTTCTTAGCAGTACATGGCATGATAGATACTGTCGTAATATCCTTAGGATCAATACCGGTTTTTTCAGCATAATAAGATTTGGATAATGCACCGAACATTTGTTGTGGCGACTTACAAGTTGAAAGATGGTCCAATAAGTGGTCATATTTTCCTTCAATATAGTTAATCCATCCCGGTGAACAAGAAGTAATCATTGGTAATGTACCACCGTTTTGGATTCTATCGATTAACTCATTACCTTCTTCCAAAATGGTTAAGTCAGCAGTAAAGTTTGTATCAAATATATGATCAAACCCTAGTTGTCTTAATGCGGAAACCATTTGCCCTGTAACGATTTCACCTTCTGGAAGGTTAAAGGCATCACCAAGAGCAACCCTGATTGCCGGCGCAACTTGAACGATAACGTGTTGTTTTTCATCAGCAACAGCATCCAATACTTTTTCTGTATCATCTTTTTCTACGATAGCACCTACCGGGCATACGGCACTACATTGACCACAGAAAGTACAAAGTGTGCTATTAAGGGGCAGGTTAAATGGTGTAGAAATAATATATTCATCAGATCGGTTTGCGTAAGTTAAAATATCCACGCCCTGAGTCTTTCTGCAGGCTTCCACGCAGCGATTACATTTTACGCATTTGCTTGGATCTCTAACCAGTGAGGGACTGTCTTCATCTTTTGGAAGCATTAATATATCTTCATCTAGGTCTGTATGATTGATATTAAATCTTTCTGATAAGTCTTGTAACTCACAAGTACCGTTTCTTTGACAAGTCAGACATTCTTGATTATGAGATGCAAGTAATAATTCTACAACGCCTTTTTGAGCGTCTAATACATCTTTTGAAGTCGTAATAACATCCATACCATCCCAAACAGGAGTGGAGCATGCAGCTGACATTTTTCTACTGCCTTTTACTTGAACAACACATACTCTACAGTTTGCTTTGATTGATTGGTCAGGATGATAGCATAGTGTAGGAATATTAACGCCAATTTTTTTAGCTGCTTCTAAAATTGTTGTGCCTTCAGGAACTACAATTTTATGATTATTTATGGTAATTTTTATTTCTTTCATGATATCCTCCTTATTTTATTCCGAACTCTTCTGGGAAAAATTTTAACGTATTTAACAACGCACTTTGAGCTGTTTCACCTAAACCGCAGAAAGAAGCTTTTTTCATGATGTTTGCAAAACGTACTAAAGTATCTAAATCAGTATCCTTTGTAGTACCTTCGGCTATTCTGTCTAAGATATGAGTGATTTGCTTATTTCCTTCACGACATGGTGTACATTTTCCACAGCTTTCGTGGCAGAAGAACTCTTGAATTGATCTAATAAATTCTAATGCTGATGTGTCCTCATCTACTACTAATACAGCACCAGATCCAATTACTAAATCAACTTTATGAAGGTCATCATAAGTGAAAGGTGTATCCGCTAAGCTTGCAGGTCCGACTTTACCTGAAGCACCACCGATTTGGAAAAGATTTAACTGCTTATCTCCTCGGATACCACCGGCGATATCATTTATAATTTCTTTTACAGTAATACCAAAAGGTATTTCATAAACTCCGGGATTATTAACATTACCGGCAACGCTGATAATCTTGGTTCCCGGACATTCGTTGGTACCATAGCTTAGGTATCTTTCAACACCGTGAGTAAGTAATGCTGTACCGATTGCTAATGTTTCAACGTTGTTGACACAAGTCGGAAGAAGATT
>JAKSCF010000381.1 GCA_022360735.1 Clostridia bacterium | reverse complement strand
GAGGCTTTGTTAGAGCATCATTGGAAGGGCAACATTCGTGAATTGCAAAACACCATATCCAGAGCCTATTATTTATGTGATGGTAATGAAATCACATCCGAATACATTTCCAGTCATATGAAAACAAATATAAAAACACATATTACCAATATTCCTACTGAAATTAAATCAACAGAAAATGTATCTACTATCAATGAATACGAAAGGCAATTAATCATTGATGCCATTAGAAGCTGTCACGGAAAGGTGATTCCCGCTGCTCAAAAGATCAAAATGGGTAAAACCACTATTTATAGAAAAATTAAAAAATATAACATAACATCGGATGAATATTTAAATAGCAATTGAATAATTTTTACTTTCCATATTCCCCTAAGAACTCTTCTCAAATCCCTTTTTACAAATAATCGACTCATGGCATATAATTTGCAAATATATAAAATCTTGTAGTACAAATGATATATTATGTAGAAAGAGAGTGAAAAAATAATGAAAAAAGGATATGGAAAAGTTGCACTTGTTGTAGGCGCGTCTTCGGGAGTCGGTAAATGTTGTTCAGAATACTTAGTTGATCAAGGCTATACCGTTTACGGTACATCCAGAAATGCTCTTTTTTCTGAGAAAAACTCATATAAGGATTCTTCTGAGATACAGATGATTCCCTTAGATGTAACAAAAGAAGGTACTATTAGAAAAGCCGTCAACTATATCAAAGAAAGTGAAGAAAAAATAGATTTACTTTTGAATTGTGCGGGATATTCCCTATCAGGTGCTGTAGAAGATATCTCTTTAGAAGAGGCTAAATCAGCTTTTAATACAAATGTATTTGGAATTATGATGGTATGCAGAAATGTTTTACCTATAATGAGAAAACAAAAATCGGGCTTGATTGTAAATATTAGTTCAGTAGCCGGGTTAATATCAATACCTTATCAGTCTATGTACAGTGCCAGTAAATTTGCTTTAGAAGCCGTGACAGAGGCTTTAAGAATGGAAACAAAACAATTTGGAATAAATGTCTCGTTGATAGATCCCGGCGATATGAAGACTAATTTTAAAAGAACTTACGCAAAAGATGCTGCAAATTCACCCTATAAAGAAAGCATGGATGCTGCAATTAATGCAATGATTAAATCGGAGCAAAGTGGTCCAGGGCCAGAGGTTGTCCTTAAAGATTTTAAGAAAATCTTAAATAGTAAAAACCCACCCGTAAGGTTAATCGTAGGACTTGAGTATAAATTTTTTGGTTTATTGAAACGATTATTGCCTTGTAAAGCATTAGAAAAAGTTATTACTAAAATTTACTCATAGATTAGAAATAACCCTGCAGATTTACTTCAATTACCCTTAGAAAGCCTAACTTTCTAGGGGTTTTTTATTGAGTTTTGCTTTTATGTTTTTTAACTTTCTCCTTTAATCATTTGAATCTGATTACTCTGTTTGAATATTATGATACTACAAAATCACTATTTGTGTATAAAAATACACTTTTCAATTGAATTGTGACGTGTTTTTTGTTATTATTGGATAAAGGGAATACACATATAAGAAGGTGTTTTAATAATGAATGTTAGAAAAGCTAAATTATCAGATGTTGAAAAAATACACGAATTAGTGAATTATTATGCAGAAAAAGACTTAATGCTTTCTCGATCTCGCAGTGTGATATATGAATATATCAGAGATTTTGCTATCGTAGAAATCGATAGAGAAATAGTAGCAACAGGTTCACTTCATATTTTATGGATTGATCTGGCCGAGATACGAGCTCTGGCTGTAAAAGAATCACTATTGGGAAAAGGCATTGGCAAGCGGCTTGTAGAATTTTTTTTAAACGAAGCTCGAGAGTTAGGCATTCCAAAAGTATTTACTTTAACTTATCAGCCCGATTTTTTCAAAAAAAGTGGTTTTAGTATTATAGATAAGGAAAAAATGCCTCATAAGGTATGGAAAGAATGTATCAATTGCCCTAAGTTTCCTAATTGTGATGAAATCTGTCTGGAAATAGATATCAATAAATAATAATTTTAACTCAAAAAATTGAGGTTTATGGAGAAAAAGAAATTATTATAAAAGAAGGTGAAAAACATCTAACTTATTAAAAAGAGGTT
>JAKSCF010000443.1 GCA_022360735.1 Clostridia bacterium | reverse complement strand
TTTGCCTTCTACATTCTTTTCATGCTTTTCAAGAAGACCCTTTGACGCCATATCGTGAAGCAGTGGGTATAAAGTTCCCGGACTCATATCATATCCGTGTTCTTTTAATTCTTCAATCATCCAAGCACCATAAAAAGGCTCCTTTTGGGCGTGATGCAAAATATGAATGTGAATGAAGCCTAGGAAAAGTTTTCTTAAAATTTTATCTTGCATAACTGATCTCCTCTAGTGTATAATTTATACATCGATATACGATATCGAATATCGATATCATTGTATCATGTCAAATACTTTTTATCAAGAATTTTTGCTCAAAGTGTTAACAAAATAATAACACCGGTAAATAATGTTATTACTCCACTATATATAACTAGAAAGGAGTTTACGATGAAAAAAGAAAACACAGTAGAAAATACAAAAAAAGTTCGATGGAAGAGCTATTTAAAAGATGTACTAATCTGTTCTTTAGGTGCTTATGGGGGCCCCGAAGCACACTATGGTGTTTTTACCGACCAACTGGTAATAAAGAAAAATTATCTTAGTGAAGAAGAATTAGTAGAACTTATAGCGTTATGCAGCGTTCTTCCAGGGCCAACAAGTACTCAGACCATTGTATCCATTGGCTATAAAATAGGAGGCCCTTTGTTAGCGTTTTTAACCATGCTGGTATGGGCATTACCTGTTCTTACGGTAATGAGCATGTTGTCATTTTTGTACCAGTTTCTAGATCGTATGAATATTTCTCAATCCGGTCTTCGTTTTATAGGCCCAATGGCTGTTGGTTTTATTGTCGTTGCCGCATATCGTATAGGACGAAAGGTTATCAAAGACAATATCACCATTTTGCTATTACTATCTGCGGGCATCACGACTTACTTCATCAGAGAACCTTGGATTTTTCCATTGGTTCTGGTAATCGGTGGAATGGTCAGCATCATGACTTCAAATGAAAAAGAACTGTGGAATCGTATAAGACTTACGCCGCCTTGGCCCTATTTAATTGCTTTCTGCTTTTTTGCTGTTGGAAGCATTGTGCTTACACTTTCATGGGATAACCGAATTGTTCACTTATTTGAAAGCTTCTATCGCTACGGTTACCTGGTCTTTGGAGGGGGACAGGTGGTTGTGCCTGTTATGCACAGTGAATTGGTTCAAGTCAATGAATATATGACTAACGGAGAATTTTTAACGGGTTATGGACTGGTGCAAGGTTTACCTGGACCTATGTTTAGCTTTAGTGCCTATGCAGGAGGGATGGCTGCCAGAGGTGGCAGCACTTTAATCCAAGTTCTAGGTGCAATTGCAGGAGGAATAGGTATTTTTTTACCGGGACTTTTATTGATATTTTTTATATATCCAATATGGGAAAATCTAAAGAAAATCAAAGGGATTAAGGTATCTTTAAAAGGTATTAATGCTGTTGCCGGAGGCCTGATTACTGTATCTGCCATCATTCTAATGCAAAAGAGCGGATTTGTTTTAGATAATATTCTTGTAACACTTCTCACCATCGCATTGCTATTGACAAAAAAAATTCCAGCACCTTTAATTGTGATACTGGTTTTAATTTCAGGATTTGTTTTTTAATTAATTTTACATAACGTTTCTTTGTCTTACATACAATTGCAGCGTTGAAACCATACAAAAATCAATGATATAATCTGCATTACATACAAGTTGTATGTATATATGGATGGTATTAATGATTGTATTTTAGCAGTGGTTACATTTATAGATAAGTGTAAGGTAAAGGATGTGTTATTAGTGGAAGTAGAACAAAAAATTAAAGAATTAATTAAAGGCTTTATTGATAGTATTCCTCTTTCAATAAGTGCTTCAATATATGGGCTTGTTTATGGCGTAATGGCATGTAAAGCAGGGCTTTCAATATTTGATACTGTAGTTATGTCATTAATAGTTTTTGCGGGAGCTTCGCAGATGACTGCTGTCCAGATGATAGCTATGGGAAGCGGTATGTTATCTATAATAATAACAGTCTTTATTATAAACCTAAGACATTTTTTAATGGCAGCATCCATATCCCCCTATTTAAAACATGAATCTAATAAGATGAAAATGGTCAATTCTTTTTTTTTGACAGATGAAAGCTATGCAGCATCATACAGCTATTTCCAGAGAGGGAAGGCGACCGGTCTATACTTCCTTGGAAGTGGTTTGAGCCTTTACGTATTCTGGGGTATTTCAGGGGTTATAGGGTATTTTTTTGGTAATATTATCTCAAGCCAATTGAATTATATTTTTGATTTTGCTTTTGTGGCTGCATTCATAGGGATGATCGTACCTATGATAAAGGGCGCTCCCGTTGTTGTTACAGTAATAGCATCAGGTGTTATTTCCATAATCGGAAGCCAAGTGCTTCCAGGTAAATGGTATATAATCATTGCCGGAATATTGGGAAGCCTAGCCGGATATATGGCTTCAGAACTTATGTCTAAGAATAATGAAGAGGATGTGCTTAAGGAGGTTATGGATTGTGAACATTAAAATGTTATTCATAATACTGGGAGCGGGAGTTGCTACATATTTCACACGTTTTCCACTTATGATACTTTCAGGCAAAAGAGAGATATCTCCCAGATTAGCTAAATTCATGAGCTTTATTGCTCCGGCGGTATTGACATCTTTAATTGTTCCTACTATTTTTATCAATCAGGGAAGTATTGATATTTCCTTTAACAATAAGTATATAATTGCCGCATTTATTGCCGCTTTGTCAGCATATTTAACAAAAAACATGCTGGTGTCAGTCATAGTCGGTATGGGGACTGTTGGCATACTCATGTATTTCTTTTAGGAAAAAGGAGCATACTGCAATACCTTAAGAAGATTGCACCGATAAGGTCATTAAAATGACTTTGTCGGTGCAATTTTTATTTCAATGTTTTAAAAATTGAATCTACAAAAGCCTTGAATATAGGGGGAAAGGTAAAAACAAATGATTTGTATTAATATACTTTTGCAAAAAAATAATGCATAAAAAGTACTATATAAAGCCTTGATATTTAAACATTTGCTGTGTATAATTTGAAAAACATATGAATAAGAGTTTAATTTGTTTTTGCAACATAGCATTGTTGCAAAAGAACAATATACGGGAGGAAGTTATGAACAACTTATCTCAAAGGCAATATAGCATTCTTAGATTTCTAATCATT
Source organism: Clostridia bacterium (assembly GCA_022360735.1). Next base: position 5,954 of record JAKSCF010000443.1, on the reverse strand, counting down.
AAACAATCACCTGTAACTGCAAAAGAGATTGCGGATAACTTTAATGTCAGTATAAGAACCGTCAGATATGACTTAGATGACATTGAAAAATGCTTAAAGAAATATGATATTAAATTGATCAAAAAAAATAGTGTAGGAATGTGGATTAATGGGACAGATGCTGCTGTAAAAAGAATAGGGGAAGAATTTATTGAATTTCAGGATTTACCCTATAGAGTTTTGACAAAAGACGAACGGGTAAAGAAAATCATTAGCATTTTGCTTGAGCAGAGTAATTATATCCCTTTTGATCAATTGGCAGAAATGATTATTGTGAGCAGATCAACCGTAATAAAAGATATGGCAGAAGTTGAAGCATGGTTTAACAAAAGGCATATAGACATAATAAGAAAAACAAAATTAGGGATTAAAATCAGATGTGGTGAAAAACAGTTAAGAAAAGCTTTAATTGACTTTATTAATGAAAATGTTGATTCACAGAGCCTCTATACTTTAATTAAGGAAAGCACACCTCGTACAGCCCTTAATGAGGATTCGAGACAGCTTACCAAGGAGTATATTAATACGTTGTTTGACAAAGACGGTATAAAGATTTTCCAACAGTTCATTGGTGAGATACAAAAAGAATTAGGCGTCATATTTTCAGATAATTCTGTAAGTACTTTAATGATACATTATGGGATTGCTGTAAAAAGAGTAAGACTGGGTAAAAAAATATATATGCCGCAAGAACAGCTTGAAAAACTTAAAGCAATGAACGAATTCAAAGTAGCACAAAAAAATATCCGCATTTTAGAAAATGGATTTAATGGTAAAATTCCTGAGAGCGAGATAGGATATATTGCACTGCATTTAATCGGAGCAAAAGTTGCTAAAGATCCAAAGAATGATGAGCTTATTGATATCTATGGTGATGAAATTAATATGATTGATCAATACATACAAAAAGTGAGCACGCTTTTAGGATTTGATCTTACAGAAGATCAGGAATTGAGAAAGAATCTTTTGTTGCATTTAAAACCAACATTTAACAGAATTAAATACAACATGACCATAGTAAATCCCATTTTACAAAATATTAAAACATTTTACCCCATTATTTTTAACGCTGCTAAAGAAGCATCGGATATCTTAAGTGACGCTGTTTCAGCAAAAATTGAGGACGATGAAATAGGATTTATCACCATGCATGTCGGTGCTTGTATTGAAAGAAAAAAACGAGAAAGTCCTATACGGAAATTTAGAGCACTTATTGCATGCGCAAGCAGCATAGGGACATCAAAGCTGCTGGCTTCAAGAATTAATTGCGAATTTAAAGAAATTTACATATTAGATGAAGTGTCAATAGCAGAGCTTAACGAAAGAATAAACGATAATGTTGATTTAATCATAACCACCGTTCCTATAGATAATATTTTACTCAAACCTGTCGTAACCGTAAGCCCGTTTTTGACTGAGAAAGATAAGATTAGAATAAGGAACACGCTTATGTTGTTAGAGGGAGCCACTTATAAACACAATATCGATGTAGAGGCATTGCTTCAGATTATTAATAAGTACTGCATCATAGAAGATAAGATATCGTTAGAGAAACAATTAAATAAATTTTTAAACGGTGATATAAGAATAATGAATAGGGAGGATCAAAAATTGTTATCTGAAATGATTGACGTAAAAAGAACAATAGTAAATGCAAAGATTAGTAGTAAGGAGGAGGCTATAAGATTAGCAGGAAAACTATTATTGGATGATGGTTATATTAATGATAATTATATTGAAGCTATGTTAGAGCTTTCTTCTGAATTAAGTTCTTATTTAGTAATCGCTCCTGGGATTGCTATGCCCCATGCAAGACCTGAAAGAGGAGCGCTGAAAGCAGGATTTTCAATTTTAACCATACAAGAGGGAATTAACTTTGGACACGAGAAGAATGATCCGGTTAGAATTGTATTTGCACTTGCTGCTGTTGACAACAACAGTCACTTAAGAGCGATGAGTGAATTATCAATGTTATTAAATGAGGAAAACAACGTTGAAATGATTAAGAATGCCAAACAATCTAAAGAAATCATCAATATCATTAACGATTTTGAAAGATCTTTTTTAGCAAATATAGACGCTTAACAGCAATTCAAATAGAATCATTAACTATTTTCATCAAAGGTTTGAAGTGTTGGTTAACCCCAATAGTTTTATTATAAGTTGAACCTTTTACCAAAGGTGCATTTAAGCAATGCTTACCTTTTTAAAATTAAATTCTTAAGAGAGGAGGTGATGATATGGGGAGTAAAAGGTTAATGATTTTAACCGTATGCGGAGCCGGTGTGGGATCTAGTTTAATGGTCAAAATGAATGCAGAAGACATATTAAACAAACATAACATTAAAGCCAAATTGGTTAATTCAGATATTACAAGTGCTAAAGGAAACCCAGCAGATATATTAATCACTACAAAGGACATATACACGCTCATCAAAGATATTGATATCGGTGAAATCATCATACTTGACAACATGGTAAGCGTAAAAGAGCTGGAAGAAAAACTAATCAAAGCTTGCAATAAAGTGTTAGAGAAATTTTGTACTTAGTAGCAAAGTGTTGTGCTCGAACTGCCATCAAAACACAACACTTTATCATTCCGGTAGGTCTATACCAGAACAATTTAAGTATAACATAAAGTGGTTTATTATGTTCAGCAAAAGTTTATATCAAGATATTTTCTGTTCTATTTAAATAAATGTCGAAGGAGGCAATGAAATGCAGATTTTAAACTTTATTGCAAGAAGTATTATTGGTGATCCAGCAATATTATTCGGTTTAATTGCTTTAATCGGATTAATACTTCTTAAAAAATCTATTCCGGACATAATGATGGGTGTTGTAAAAACAGTAATCGGATTTCTTATTCTTGTAGTAGGCGTTGGCCCATTACTGGATGCTACAAACCCTATTAGCACTTGGGTAGGAAATATACTCGGAGTGGAAGGTGTAATACCGCAAAATTGGATAATTATGAGCACAGCCACTGCGGAATTTGGTTCAGAGGTTGCATTAACCGTTTTGGTGGGTTTTGTAATCAATATTATATTAGCTCGATTTACAAAATTAAAATATATAGCTTTGACGGGTCAAATACTTGTAATATGGGCGTCATTTGCTGTTGGCGTCTTAGGCATCTATGAGCAGCTTTCAACTTTTCAAATCGTTATGATAGCAGGTATTTTTTGTGGGATTTATAACTGGTTAGCCGTTGCTGTTTCACACTATTTTATGAAAAAGAGCGGCAGAATAACCGATGAATGGGGATTGTATGTTACAGAAATAACAGGTATTGCATTAACATCATGGCTTTCTCCTGTTGTTGGGGACAAGGATAAGCGATGCGATGAGATGGAAGTACCTGAGTATATGGAGTGGATACGAGACACAACCGTCAGTGTCACAGTGATTGCAACCATTATATGGACAATACTTGGTTTAATTGCAGGAAAAGATGCAGTAGAGGCACTTGCAGGAGGTCAACACTGGATTATATACTTAATATTTTTAGGATTTAAATTTGGTGCAGGTCTTACAGTAGTATTGTTTGGAGTACGAATGATGTTAGCAGAGATTGTTCCTGCATTCAGAGGAATATCAACAAGACTAATACCCGGAGCTATAGCGGGACTTGACTATCCTACCGTATTTCAATTTGCTCCAACCGCAGTTTTTCTGGGATTCTTAGCCAATCTGGCGGGTGGCATTTTATCATCGGTTATTATGGTTTTTTCCGGTATGGATGTAATCATCTTACCTGCTGTATGGATGAATTTCTGGACCGGAGGTATGCTGGGGGTTTTTGCTGATGCATATGGTGGAAGAAGGGCAACCCTGATCGTATGTTTCTTAATGGGACTTGTTATACCATTTGGCTGGGCTTTGGCTTATCCTTTGTCAGGTTTCTTTGCAACTACAGGTGCAACTGCGGATTATACGGATACCAGCACAATAGGATATATGTATGAAATAGTAGTAAATTTAATATTTGGAAAATAATATATCATTCCGAAGAGGATGACAAACTCATCCTCTTTAAAGGAGGGAACATGAAAAAGTTCAGACTTTTAATAACAGCCAGATCCTTTGGCAGTTGTGGAGAAGAAGTCTTCAAAAAAATTGAAAACTATAATATTGATTATACACATATGAAACGAGATCAGATATTTATGGAAGATGATCTAATGGATATCATACAGGAATTCGACGGTATTATAGTTGGTGCAGATATTATTTCAAAAAAACTAATGGATAAGGCAGAAAATTTAAAAATAATTGCTAAGCATGGTGTTGGGCTTGATAATATTGATCTTGCCCGGGCTAAAGAAAAAAACATTGTTGTAACGATTGCAGATCAATCCAATAATATTGCTGTTGCAGAACATGGCATTGCTATGATATTTTCTCTTGCAAAAAATATAGTTACCCATTCACAAAATGTAAAATCAGGAAAGTGGGTCAGAAAAATTGGCAGGGAGGTAACGGGTCAAACACTGGGGGTGTTAGGTACCGGAACCATAGGGAAAGAGGTTATTAAACGGTTGTCCTGTTTTGGAATGAACATTCTGGCATTTGATACATTAAGAGATGAAACAATGATTAATCAGTATCACATTACTTACACAGATATAGACACTTTGTTAACCAACTCCGATTATGTTTCTCTTCATTTGCCTTTAACACTTGAGACAAAGAAAATCATTAGCAAAGAAAGAATGAATTTAATGAAAGAAACAGCTTTTATTGTTAACACCGCAAGAGGTGGCTTAATAGATGAAGAAGCTCTATTCGAAGCTTTGCAAAATAGAAAAATTGCGGGTGCCGGTATAGATACGTTCGAAAATGAGCCGCCAAAGAACAGTAAATTATTAGATTTAGATAATGTCATAGCATCGCCTCATACGGGAGCATATACCTATCAAGCGATTAGAAAGATGAGCAATTATGCATTGGATTCAATCATTGATTATATTGAACAAAGAGATATCAGAAATAAAATATAGAAAGAGAGATCATTATGATACTAAAATCTCATGAGATATCTGAAATTGTAATAAAGGCTCTGACAAAGGTTAAAGTTAAAGACAATATCGCCGGTATTGTTGCGGATGCAGCACTTCAAGCAGACTTAAGAGGCATCGGCTCACATGGTATAAAAATGATTCCAACTTATATTGAGAGGATAAAGAAGGGTGGAATAGATCCCAATGCAGCTATAGAAATAGTACAAAAAAATGATTCGGTTTATATCATTGATTGTAAAGGTGGATTTGGTCAGGTTGCTGCCAAGGCTGCTCAAGATATTATAACAAAAGGAATAGGAGAAAACAAAAGTGTAAGTGTTGGCATAAAGAATGCAAATCATTGCGGAATGCTTGCCTATTATACTGAAAATATCTGCAGTAATTATGCTGTTGCATTCATGACAAGCAATACAAATCCTAATACTGCTCCTTTGGGAGGGGCTGAAAAGATTCTGGGAACCAACCCTTTTTCAGTGGCTTTTCCTGGGGTGCATCATAATATTGTGATTGATATGGCTACCACGGCTGTTGCAAAAGGAAAAATCTATGAATACCAGCTTAATAATAAGCCTATTCCCCAAGGGTGGGCGATCAATAGCCAAGGTCAATCCACTACGAATCCTGAAGAAGCGCTAAAAGGCATATTACTGCCTTTTGGAGGGCATAAGGGTTATGCAATATCGATAATAATAGAATTATTGTCCGGCGTCATGACTGGAAGTGGTTTTTTAACAGGTGTTCACTCCTTGCATAAGGATCTTGATCTCAAACAGAATGTTGGGATATTTATAGCAGGTATACCTTTAAATAATTTTATGAATGAATCTGAGTATAGAAATAAAATAAGTGAATTTATTTCCATATAAAAAAAAAAAAAAAAAAGTGAAGGGT
>JAKSCF010000751.1 GCA_022360735.1 Clostridia bacterium | reverse complement strand
TCAGGTTATCGAAAAAGTACTAGAAAAATGAATACAGGCGTATAAATATTCGTTAATGTATTAATTTGGAGAAAATTTGATGGCAGATGGGCTATAAAAGCCTAACCGCAAACAATCGCCGTCCTTAGCTTAAGTTTGCTAACAAACGTCCTGTTTGTTCACGACTTTTATAGCCCATCTGCCACCTAAATTTTCTGACCAAATGAACACAAAAAAACGAATATTCATACACCTGCATTCATTTTTCGATAGCGTCAACAAAAAAGGCAAATAAAAAGAAGAATGGGGGCTATACTTTTTCCCCATTCTTCTATCATATTTTATCAAACTTTATAGTTGAAAGCATTTTATTACCTTTTTCCGTAATAGTGCATCCTTTAACACCTATATTTGTATCAATGAGATTTTCTTGCTTCATTTTATTCAGCAAGCCTTTTATTTTTGCTTCAGTAAGTTCTAAGTTTTCCTCTCTGGCTATATTCGCTAACGATCTTCGCCCTGCGCCTTTTTTTTCTTGTATTTTTTTTAATAACCATAATATATGATTATCATAAAATGCCGGCAAATATAAACGCTCTGATTTATTAAAATCATTGGTTACATATGAAGGCAAGTCACTTATCTCAATTAATCGATCATCACTTTTTATATTCACAATATATTCTACTACATTTACAAGTTCCCTTATATTGCCCGGCCATTCATAATTCACCAAATAATCCAATGCATCTTTTGAAAAAAACTTATCACTGGGCATTATTTTATTGTTTGTAAATTTTCTCAAATAGGTATCAATTAATATTAAAATGTCTTCTTTTCTTTCTCTAAGGGGCGGTATATATAAAGGAAGAACATTTAGCCTATAAAAGAGATCTTGCCTGAATTTCCCTTCTTCCACCAGCAGTCTCACATCTTTATTGGTAGCTACAATAATTCTCACATCCACTGGAATGAGCTGTGCACTTCCCACACGTCTTACCTGTCTTTCCTGCAAAACCCTCAAAAGCCTTGCTTGAAAATCTAAAGGGGCATCCCCTATCTCATCTAATAATATTGTTCCGCCATGTGCTTCTTCAAAAAGACCTGCTTTACCGCCTTTTTTTGCGCCGGTAAATGCGCCTTCTTCATATCCAAAAAGTTCACTTTCCAAAAGATTCATGGATAATGCCGCAAAATTGACAGGCACAAATGGTTTCTTTCGCATATTTGAAAAGTTATGTATGGACTGAGCAAAAAACTCTTTGCCCGTGCCACTTTCGCCTTGGATTAAAATGGGAGAATTACTTAAAGAGAACTTTTTTGCAAGATTAATCGTCTTCTCCATAGTACTACTTTTACTCACTATATCCGTAAAGTGATATCTTGCATTGTGCTCTTTACTCCTCATTTTTCTTCTTACTTCATGTTCCAGCTTCTGAACTTCAACGACATCTTCAATTCTAATCATATAACCAACTATATTTTCATCCCTTTTTACAGGTACTTTTACAACAGCCAAATTTCTTCCATTTATCTTTATGACATCTCGGTCTATTTCTTCAGTTCTCCAATTTCCTAGTTCCGGTAATATATCTTCTATTTTTTTATCAATAATCTTTTTCTTTTCTATTTTCGACATCGTTTCAAATGCGTCATTTACGGTTAATATTTCTCCCAAAGTGTTTACATATACCATTCCATCAATAGAGTTATCTACAATAATCTGAAACATGTTTTTGAGTTCTTTAGAACGATTTGCTGCATCACAATATTGTTTTGATAACTTGATTATGTCACTTACAAATTTTGAAGATATAATATTTTCTTTCTCATCCATTAAATCTAAATGATTAAGTATTTCAACAAGAGTTGTAATGTCTATTTGTCTTACTCCAATATCAATAATCTTTTTCACACAAGGCGGCGCTAGTTGAGATTCGCCGATAGATACACCTAATTCTAATCTCTTATAATCCTTAATTCCAGGATAATAAGGATAATATTTTATATGGTCAATGCCATGCTTATTTAATTGTTCAATAGTTGTCAAACATGATTGTTTATGATCGTTTACTAATAAAACCTCACTTCCAGCCGGAAGGGATATCAAATGACTTAAATAGTGATAATTTATAACACGTTTTGCTATAAGGTAATTTGTACCTTCATGCATTTGGTGTAAAAATAGTTCTTTGATCAATGACCCTGCGAAAATTACCAGGGTATTCTCAAAACTTTTTGGAATATTATCTTCTAAGCAATATCCTGATACTATAACTTTATCTCCTATTAAGCTTTCGAGTTGCTGGCATATAGCTTGACACGTATTAATGTTGGTACTCAAAACAACTGCTTTTTTCAATTTAATCACTCCTATTGTACACAATTAAATATCCATTATTAAAATATTAAAATTTTTTCATTTTTCCAACGTTTAAAGCTAAAGGAAACTACAAAAATATATTTTATCATTTACTATATTAAACTATAACTGATCAAAACCGCAAATGTAACTTTCATCAGCCTGGAAAAATACCTGACAGACACAAAAACAGTCCCTAAAAAGGGACTATTTTCTCAAATCTTATTCAATATTCTCTTTTATATACTAAGCGTCCAAATAACAATGCAAAAATAAAAAATAGAAAACTAATTCCCCATGTTTTTAAGCACCAAGGTGAAAAAATCAAATTAATACCTGCTAAAATAAACATTATATTGCCTATTAAACATAAAAAATGCTTCAATAAAAAACAACGTTTAATCATTATCATCATATAAATAATAGCAAATTTAAAACCTAAAGCAGCTAATAGGACGCCTAATATATCTTGGATCAAGAACCAATAATGAAATTCCATTTTGATTTCTCCTAGAATTAATCGCTTTTATTATATAGAAATTCTTTTCATGTTCTTAATTTCTTCTTCGCTATACTTAGTTATTGAAAATCCTGTGATTCCATAGATTAAAGAAAATATTGGAGTAAAAATGTTTAAGAAACAGTACGGTACATACGTAGCCCAAGATACTTGAAG
>JAKSCF010000461.1 GCA_022360735.1 Clostridia bacterium | reverse complement strand
TATCCTGTAGTTATTGTGTCCAATGAATATGTACTAATTGAAAATGAAAGCGATGATACCATTTTAAAAACAGATGATATCTTTAACCATATAAAATTATTTAAAGGGCAGAAAATAGAAGACCATTATTTGGAAGACATGAAAAATATCCTAGAAGCCAATTGCAAAGAACATAAATTAGATACAATTGACGATAACACTGATCAATTGAAAAAAAACTCTGAGATTATAGAGAGTATTTTTAAGGTCATCGATGTTGTTAACGATTGCTGTGTAGATTACTGCAAAAATTTAGAAAGCTTTGGAATCATACGCGCATACAGACAATATCTAGCTATGGAACATTTTATAAAGTATAAAAACTCCGTAAAAGATGCAAAAAAAGGACAGACCGGTGACGAAGACAACTATGTAAACTTTCTTCAAGACCCGGAAAAGCCACTGATTGACCGATTAATAATGCCCTGCATAACCGTACCTTTAAAATTATTAGCCCATGCGCTGGACCTGACCATATTAAAAACAGAAGAAATGATTAAATTTATCTATGATTATACAGATATCAAGAAAGTGCCTTCTATATCTTACCAATATATAAATCGTGCCATGGCAGAGATAATATCCATGAATGTTCCTAAGGAGACTTTGGATATTTATATGTATACAGAAGTCTTAAATAATATTAAACTACATAAATTTAAATATTTTGAGATTAATAAATAAACCAAAATGGTTATACCCACTTTACCCAAGGCATATTAAAATTTAAATTGTAAAAGATAAAAACCAAGCATGGACGACTATTTAATAAATACAAGCATATAAATGTATAAAAAAGAAAAAGCATTAAAGGAGAATAAAAAGTGGGTTTTGGGATGGAAATTAGCATTATATTAGCCTATGCATTTGGGTTGGTTATTTTATATGTGATAGGATATATATTATTAGTACCTTTAAAAATCATATTAAAACTATTACTAAATGGTATAATTGGAGGAGTTGCACTTGTCATTCTTAATCTAATTGGAGGATTCTTTAACTTTATGATTCCGGTCAATCCAATAACTGCTCTTGTGGCTGGAATACTGGGTTTACCAGGAATTGTCATGTTGATCTTTCTTAAAGCAATATTGTTTTAATATTTTAGTTAATTATTTGTCAAAAATCTTTACTTTTTTGATTTTTAATGTATACTGTATACTTGATAGGGAATAGACAAGCCTTCATTAAGTGCATCTTTTATTATTAATGTGTCGCATTTTTTAAAAACATAGCTAAAAAAGCGCGACAGATATCCTTGTGAGCTTATACTTTTTGATTTTCTAAAAAAAACTTTTCAAATTAAAACAAATTAAATATATTGTATACATGATGCAAAACTATTGTAAAATACTGCTTTTATTATTAAGATAACTATGGTTTTATAGTCAAGATATGCCTATAAACAACTTGCTGTTAAAATAATACATAATATTTAACAGTTGTTGTATGCTTTCAAATAATATACAGAAACTAAAACATGTAAAAATTATAAGGAGGAAAAAAAAGAATGGCAAAACAGATGAAAACGATGGATGGAAATGCTGCTGCATCATATGCTTCTTATGCATTTACAGATGTAGCTGCAATTTATCCTATCACGCCATCTTCACCTATGGCTGAAAATGTAGATGAATGGGCAGCATATGGGAAGAAAAATGTTTTTGGTCAAGAAGTTCAAGTTGCAGAGTTACAATCTGAGGGAGGAGCGGCAGGAGCTGTCCACGGTTCTTTAGCTGCAGGAGCTCTGACAACAACATTCACAGCATCTCAAGGACTACTTTTGATGATACCTAATATGTATAAGATAGCTGGTGAGTTACTACCGGGTGTATTCCACGTTAGTGCTCGTGCATTAGCATCTCATGCATTGTCAATTTTCGGAGATCATTCTGATGTCATGTCAACCAGACAAACCGGATTTGCATTATTAGCATATGGTTCTGTACAAGAAGTTATAGATTTGGGAGGAATAGCTCACTTAGCAGCTATTAAATCTAGAGTACCTTTTTTACATTTCTTTGATGGATTTAGAACATCACATGAAGTTCAAAAAGTTGAATTAATTGATTATAAAGATTATGAAAATCTTTTAGATATGGATGCGGTTCAACGTTTTAGAGATAATGCTTTGAATCCTGAGCACCCAGTGACCAGAGGGACTGCTCAAAATCCTGATATATTTTTCCAAGCCAGAGAAGCTTCCAATAAATACTATGATGCGGTACCCGAAATCGTGGTTAATTATATGGAAGAAATCAGCAAAGTAACAGGAAGAGACTATAAACCTTTTAATTATGTAGGGCATCCGGAAGCAGAAAATGTAATTGTTGCAATGGGATCTGTTATAGAGACCGTAGAAGAAACAGTGAATTACTTAGTAGCAAAAGGCGAAAAAATCGGGCTGGTAAAAGTACGCTTGTATAGACCTTTTGTACCTAAATATTTCTTAGATGTTCTTCCGGATACAGTAAAGAAAATCGCTGTGTTAGATAGAACAAAAGAGCCTGGCGCAATAGGCGAACCTCTTTACCAAGATGTTAGAACCATGTTTTATGAGGTACCTGATGCACCTCAGATTGTAGGCGGTCGATATGGATTAGGGTCAAAAGATACTACACCTACACAAATTCTAGCCGTATATGAGAATCTAAATCAAGATAAACCTAAGAATGATTTTACAATTGGAATCAACGATGATGTTACGCATACATCCCTTACAGCTTCACATCAAATTGTAACTGAGCCTGAAGGGACCATCAGATGTAAATTCTGGGGACTTGGTTCAGATGGAACAGTAGGTGCAAATAAAAGTGCAATTAAAATCATTGGAGATAAAACGGATCTTTATGCTCAAGGATATTTCTCATATGATTCTAAAAAATCAGGCGGGGTTACAATATCTCACCTAAGATTTGGTAAATCACCTATTCAATCTACTTACTTAATTGACGAAGCAGACTTCATTGCTTGTCATAATCAATCGTATGTTTATCAGTATGATTTACTAAAAGGATTGAAAAAAGGCGGTACATTTGTATTGAACTGCAAATGGGATGCAAAAGAGCTGGATGAAAATCTTCCGGATGCTTTGAAAAAATATATAGCTGAGAATGAAATTAAGTTCTATACCATCGATGCAACAAGTATTGCAGCAGAAATTGGATTAGGAAATAGAATCAATATGATTATGCAATCAGCTTTCTTCAAACTTGCAGATGTTATTTCTGTTGACGATGCAGTAAAATACCTTAAAGAAGCTATTGTGTCTTCATATGGTAAAAAAGGTGAGAAAATCGTTAATATGAATAATGAAGCGGTTGATAAAGGTATTAGTAACTTATCAATGGTTGATGTACCGGACAGTTGGGCGCAGTTAGATGTAAAAGCAGATGAAACACAAGATGTTCCGGATTTTATTAAAGACGTCTTAATCCCAATGAATAAACAGCAAGGAGACGATTTACCGGTCAGTACATTTGTTGATTCAGCAGACGGAACTTTCCCTAATGGTACATCAGCATACGAAAAACGCGGTATAGCAGTTAATGTACCTGAATGGCAGCCGGATAATTGTATCCAATGTAACCAGTGTGCTTTCGTTTGTCCGCATGCATGTATTAGACCGGTGTTAATCACTGATGAAGAATTAAAAGATGCTCCTGAAGGATTTGAAACACGTAAAGCCAGAGGTAAAGGTTTTGAAAACTATGATTATAGAATACAAGTATCGCCGTTAGATTGTACAGGATGCGGAAACTGTGCTGATATTTGTCCTCCTAAACAGAAAGCTCTGATTATGAAGCCTATTGATGAGCAAATGTCAGAATCAGACAAATGGGATTTCGGTGTTAAAGTGCCCATTAGAGACCATATTGCAAACAAAAATTCTGTAAAAGGCAGCCAATTTGCATATCCATATATTGAATTTTCCGGTGCATGTGCAGGTTGTGGAGAAACACCATATATTAAAGTTATTACACAGCTATACGGCGACCGAATGTTAATTGCAAATGCAACAGGCTGTTCCTCTATTTGGGGCGGTTCAGCACCTTCAACACCGTATACGACAGATGCAGAAGGTAGAGGACCGGCTTGGGCCAACTCTTTATTTGAAGATAATGCTGAATATGGATATGGAATGGTATTAGCATGTAACCATATGAAAGAAAAAATAACGGATGCTATGAACGAGCTATTGGATATGAATGTAAACGATAGTTTAAAGGATTCATTGAAAGAATGGCTTGAAAATAATAATGATGGCGAAAAATCAAAAGAAGCCAGTAAAAAAGTATTGCAAGAAATAGAAAAAGCTGAACCATCAGATGAAGCAGCTAAAGCAGCTATAGACGAAATCGTTAAGAGAAAAGATTACCTTGTTAAAAAATCCGTTTGGGTTGTCGGTGGAGACGGATGGGCATATGACATTGGTTATGGTGGATTAGACCATGTATTGGCTTCAGGTGAAAATATCAATGTTCTTGTATTTGATACGGAAATATACTCCAATACAGGCGGTCAAGCTTCAAAAGCAACACCTACTGCAGCGGTAGCTAAGTTTGCAGCTTCAGGTATGAAAATCAAGAAGAAAGATTTAGGCTTAATCTCCATGTCTTACGGATATGTTTATGTTGCTCAAGTAGGTATGGGAGCAGATAAAAATCAATTTATGAAGGCTATTATAGAAGCTGAAAAGTATGACGGGCCTTCTCTCATTATTGCTTATGCACCTTGTATCAGCCATGGCCTTAGAAAAGGAATGGGTAAGGCTCAAGAAAATATTAAAGATGCAGTGGAAGCTGGTTATTGGCATCTGTATAGATACAATCCTGAACTCAAAGAAGAAGGAAAGAATCCGTTTATTTTAGATTCCAAAGAACCTAAAAAGAGTTTTAAAGACTTTATCATGGATCAAGTAAGATATACTTCATTACTGAATGAATTCCCAGATGTAGCTGAATCGCTTTTCGATAAAGCTGAAGAAGAAGCTAAGGATAAATATGAAACCTACAAAAAATTAGCTGAAGAAAAAGTAATGTAATATCCATAAAAAACAAAAAACCAGGTCGAAAGACCTGGTTTTTAGTTAACCTTTTATATACCGTTTATCTATATATTCTGAAGTCATTGCTCTTAATACGCCTTGATATTTTACTTTAAAGGACAAGATATCACCGACTTGATAAGTACTGTCTAAAGGTAAATGTAAAAGTAAATGGTCGCTGCTATCCCCCAAGATTTGAATATTTTCATCGAGTGGTGTTAAGGATTCACAATAGATATCTTGCCTTCCTACGGCGCATATAGCCCGTTTTATAACACCTTTATCTTCAAAGGTAGGAATATGCCCAAATGCGTTAAAAGTAATGGTACCTATTGGAACTGACGGCTTATTTCTTACCTCAATAATTTCAGCTTTTAAAATGGCAGCATCGTCAAAAGTTTCGGGAATATTTTTTAAGTATGCTGCTTCTCTGCCGAAATAGATAGCTTCTCCTAATCTCAGATGATTAATACCATTCGGCATTTCATTTCTTTGTACCAAGTGAATACTACTTGAATTTCCGCCGGAAATGACGTTGAGTTTAATATTAAACCTATGTTCAAGCTGACTTTGTAATTGAACCAATTGATTCAAATTATCATGGCTGGGAATAACACCGCCAAAGCAGGTGAGATTTGTACCTAACCCTTCTAAAATAATATTCTGGCATTGGATGACTTCAGATACAACATTAAAAATTTCCGGTTCATTAAAAATACCCTCTCGCAAATCCCCTAAATCAACCATAAGGATAATTTTGTGGTGTTTATTATATTGTTTAGCGCTCTCATTTAACTTTTTAATCGTACTTAATTCAGAATTCAAAGAAATATCGGCATATTGAACGACAAGGTCTGTTTCACTATGAGAAGGCAAACGTAATAGTATTTTTTCTGCATCAATAGATTGTACTTTAATTAAATTTTGAATTCTGGAATCAGCAAGATAATCAATACCTCCATCTACAAGTGTTTGTGCGATAATAGGGTTGCCGCAGAATACCTTGATGACTCCTGCTATTTTAATATCTTTGCATAGATTTTTCATAACGTTTAAATTATGAGTAATTTTACTAAGGTTTATTTCTAAATTAGGATACATTTTTGCCTCCCATTTCTGAGTTGAATGACATGCATGCTGGAAAATATCAGTGGCTTACCTAAACAGTAAGCCACTATTGTATTTAACTATTAGAATGCAATGACTGTTGATTAGACTATAGCTTCTTTCTTTTCTGCTTCTCTTTGCTTTAATACTTCTTGATATTCTTCTTCCGACATCTTTTCCATAGTTATTCCAGTGAATCCATAGAATATTGAAATAAGTGGATTAATAAGATTCAGAAAAGCGTATGGTGCATAGGCAAACGGATGTATAGCCAATACGGTATGCATGTACGTACCGCAAGTATTCCATGGAACCAATGCAGAAGTTAATGTTCCGGAATCTTCTAAGACACGAGATAAGTTTTTAGGCTTTAACCGACGATCTTCATAAACTTCTTTGTACATACGTCCCGGTAATACTAAAGCCAGATATTGGTCACTGGCAACGATATTACAGAAAATACATGTAATAACAGTAGTTAAGACCAAAGAACCTGTATTTACAGCCATTCTTAGAAGTTTCTCAGCAATTCTTCTCAGCATACCGGACGAGTCCATAACACCACCAAGCGTCATAGCGCATAGAATCAAGCCCACCGTATAATACATGCCTGCAAAGCCGCCGCGCTCAAGCAAACTGTTTAGGAAATCCATTTCCAATGCGGGCTTGTAGCCTTCATAAGTGACACAAAACAAGTCCACCATAGTTGCAGCAGGTTGGAATATTAATGCGAATATACCACCAAGAATTACGCCTGCAAATAATCCCGGAATAGCGGGAACTTTAAGAATTACGATTAAAATAACCAAAAGAGGCGGTATTAATAAAATTGGAGAAATGTTAAATGCGCCTGAAAGACCATCGAGCATTTGTTGAATATTGTTATAATCTAAATCTTTACCGGCATACTTAGCGCCAATTATTCCGTATAAAACAAGGGCAATAATTAACGACGGGCCGGTAGTATAAATCATGTGGCGAATATGATCAAATAAATTCGCTCCGGCCATAGCAGGTGCAAGGTTAGTTGTATCAGATAAAGGAGACATTTTATCTCCGAAATAAGCCCCTGATATAATAGCACCGGCAACGATAGGAAGATGAATGCCAAGACCTTGGCCTACACCTAATAATGCGATACCTACTGTAGCAGCAGTTGTCCAAGAGCTTCCTGTGGCCAAAGAAACAACGCAGCAAATCAAGCAAGTTGCTACTAAGAATATTCCTGGGCTGAGTATCTTAAGTCCATAATAAATCATGGTTGGAACAATTCCTGCTAAAATCCAAGTTCCTACCAACATACCGATAATAAATAAAATAATAATAGCTTGCATAGATCGGTTAATCGATGTAAGAATACCTTTTTCTAAATATTGCCAAGAGTAACCATTAGCTACTGCAATAATAGCGGCTACAACAGCAGACAATGCTAATGGAATGTGCACCCAACCATCAACTACCCTAATAGTGTAAAATAATGTTCCGATGAGGAATGCGAGCAAAAGTAGTATTTGCCAGATAGGAATATTTTTTTGATTTTCCATTTTAACCTCCTACTAAAAAATATTTATAACTGATAGAAACAATAAGAATAAATCATATTGTTTTCTAATCAATTCATTGAAAATTACTTTTGAATTATCTTATGTTATAATTCGAAAGGGTTCAATACTTATTTTTACAGAAGAATATTTGGATAAGAAAAAATAGTATTTAGAAATTATATTGAATACGGAGATATTTTGTGGATAGATATTGTAAATAATCTAAAATATTTGATATTAATAAAATGCAATATCAATGCCAAATAAATTATAGATATAAAATCTTAGGTTTCCAATAATATTGAAAATGAAAAGGATTAAATATCGAACCAATAATGAATGAAACTAAAAATCTAACTAACAGATTTTGAATCGGTACAATAGGTTTGTCCACTATATATAGTTGATTGAATACCTTCCAAACCCCTAAACCTATTTTTAAAGCCTACCTTATGTACTATTATATCGTTTATGAGTAAATAATGAAACCATTTTTATATACAATCATTCCCATATTTTACTCCTATTAGATATAGAAGGCTGTTCAATAAAAATAGTTTGATTATTTTGGGGATAGATATAAATATTGACCATATATAATAGTAGGAAAATTGTTTAGCTGCTATATTTATGGTGCTATGGTTACCATATTGTATAATTTACTTAAACCAAGGCATTTCAATGTTTTTCAGAAAAGTAGTATTTTAATGAATAATTTTATGAGAAAAAACAAAAAATTTGTATTGACATACGCTTATTCTTTTGTTAAAATACTTTTTGTGTCTATCAAAAAGGTCAACACATTCGAAATAAGCAGATGTAGAAATAAATAAAAAAAGTTAAAAAAAAGTGTTGACAAGAATGAATAGGCATGATATATTATTAGATGTCGCCGCTTACAGGGCTGGCGGCAAGAACCTTGAAAACTACACAGTACAGAAACGCAAGTCAATTCAAAAAGAGCATAAAAAACGTAAAGTTTTTTAAAAGATAACTTTTTTTTAAGAGTTTGATCCTGGCTCAGGATGAACGCTGGCGGCGTGCCTAACACATGCAAGTCGAGCGAGAAGTTTTAAAAAGAATCTTCGGATGAATTTTAAAACGGAAAGCGGCGGACGGGTGAGTAACGCGTAGGCAACCTACCTCATACAGAGGGATAGCCTCGGGAAACCGGGATTAATACCTCATAATACTTAAGTATCGCATGATAAATAAGTCAAAGATTTATCGGTATGGGATGGGCCTGCGTCTGATTAGCTAGTTGGTAAGGTAAAAGCTTACCAAGGCGACGATCAGTAGCCGACCTGAGAGGGTGATCGGCCACATTGGGACTGAGACACGGCCCAAACTCCTACGGGAGGCAGCAGTGGGGAATATTGCACAATGGGGGAAACCCTGATGCAGCGACGCCGCGTGAAGGATGAAGGTTTTCGGATCGTAAACTTCTATCAGCAGGGAAGAAAATGACGGTACCTGACTAAGAAGCCCCGGCTAACTACGTGCCAGCAGCCGCGGTAATACGTAGGGGGCAAGCGTTATCCGGAATCACTGGGTGTAAAGGGTGCGTAGGCGGCAAGGCAAGTCAGATGTGAAAGCCCGGAGCTCAACTCCGGGATTGCATTTGAAACTGCTTAGCTAGAGTGCAGGAGAGGAAAGTGGAATTCCTAGTGTAGCGGTGAAATGCGTAGATATTAGGAGGAACACCAGTGGCGAAGGCGACTTTCTGGACTGTAACTGACGCTGAGGCACGAAAGCGTGGGGAGCGAACAGGATTAGATACCCTGGTAGTCCACGCCGTAAACGATGAATGCTAGGTGTCGGTGGTCGAACCTCGGTGCCGCAGCTAACGCATTAAGCATTCCACCTGGGGAGTACGATCGCAAGATTGAAACTCAAAGGAATTGACGGGGGCCCGCACAAGCGGTGGAGCATGTGGTTTAAT
>JAKSCF010000591.1 GCA_022360735.1 Clostridia bacterium | reverse complement strand
ATAGTATAACATCTACTGAGGGGTTTAGTATATTTTCCACCAGCTGTTCGTTATTAGTTATGACTGTATTGGTAGCGATTGGAATGTTAATACGCTCTCGTACTCTTCTCAATCCGTTTAGACCCCATGTTGGGTCTTCCAAGTAATCATTGCTCAAATCTTGAATAGCAATACCAAATTTGATACTTTCTTCTACACTTAAAGCAGCATTGGGATCGAATCTAAATCTATCTCCGGGCAAAGACTCTGCTAATGCTCTAAAACACGCCACCTCATATTTGGGGTTAAATACACCGCCCTTAAGCTTGTGTGAAACAAACCCGTATTTTTCTTTTAGCGCTTTTCCATGTTGAACCAGTTGATCAATGGTTCTAACTTCCCCTTCTTTAGAAACTTCATTTGGATATCTAAAGAAAATATAGCTGGCAAAGGGCACTTCATCTCGAAGTTTACCCCCAAGCAGATCATATACCGGCACTCCCAACTTTTTTCCCAATATATCTAAGCATGCAAATTCGATAGCAGCATGCATTTGTGTTCTATTGTTATATAAACTTGCAGTTGGATTGCAAATTTTATATCTTAATTCTTCTAAGTTAAAAGGATTATGACCCAACAGATATTTCTTTAAACCTTCAAAAGCAACTTCCGTACTTTCTCCTCCACCACCCATTTCACCGACACCAATAATGCCTTCATCTGTAAATACTTCCAAAACGGTTCTTACAAATCTGCCCCAATGCACGCCATTACTATGTCTCAATGGTGCCTCTAACGGCACGGTTACTGTTGTTGCTTTAATATCTGTTATCCTCATGGGCCTAACTCCTTAGATCATTCTTTTGCATTTATTTTTTATCTACCATACTACCATACTACCATGCCAGTTTGTGAATTGTAAATAACTTTCCTAAAAATTCTCTATTATAATTTGTTCAAATTAAGGAAATTTATATTTTTTTATAACATCATCTGCATAAAAAAAAGAAATCCTAACATTGAAAATTTAGGATTTCTTTTTTAAATAATTTACTTATTTTTATTTATAATCTTTAGGATTCGGAGATTTCACCACGAAGAACTCTAAGATGTCATCGTCAAAATTTTTAACATTCATTTTGACATTATACGGTATATTAAGTATTTCTCCTGATGGATATCTATGAGGTTCTTGCTCATCCAATTGAATGGTCATGGTGCCCCTTATGATAATCATGTAAACATTAGAATTTGAATAATGCTCAGGAAGTCCTGTGTCTTTAGTAAGTATCATGTGATTCAACACAACATTTTCATCGTCTATAATTTTTTCTATAAGTTTTTCCTCTGGTTTTGTAAATTTATAAATTTTTTCTAACATTGGTTTGCAGCCTCCTTAAAATTATTATTAACCGTATATTATAATTAATAATCATTTTTTTCTGTTGCCATGGCTACTTTTTTTATTGCTGCTACAGGATTGATTTAATCTTTAACTTCATCCATTCCTAAAGATGCGTTATACGAACTTCTAACAAACGGGCCGGAAGCTACATATTTAAAACCCTTTTCAAGGGCAGATTTTCTATACGCTTCAAATTTATCCGGATGGACATATTCTTTTAATTCAATATGGTCTTGAGATGGTCTTAGGTATTGTCCAATAGTAAGAATATCACATTGAATCTCTCTTAAGTCATCCATCACTTGATACAACGCTTCATCGGTTTCACCCAATCCAACCATAACACCGGACTTAGTAAAAATCGAATCATCTAGTTTTTTGACTCTCTTGAGCAGTTCCAAAGAACGATGATAATTGGCTTGAGGTCTTACCACTTTATAAAGCTCGGGAACCGTTTCCAGGTTATGGTTTAGAATATTAGGCTTAGCTTTTACAATGGTTTTCAGGGCATCCCAATCACCTTGCAAATCTGGAATCAGCAGCTCTATTGTAGATAAAGGATTTTGTTTTCTTATCTCATATGTGGTTTTAGCAAAGTGTTCTGCACCACCATCGGGAATATCATCTCTTGTCACAGATGTGACTACAATATGCTTTAAGTTAAGTTCTTTGCTTGCTTTTCCAATGTTTATAGGCTCCTGTGGGTCAAGCTTTTGCGGCAATCCCTTTGAGACAGCACAAAATCTGCATTGACGTGTGCACACATCTCCCATTATCATAAAGGTTGCCGTTCTATTACCAAAGCATTCACCAATATTAGGACATTCGGCCCCTTCACATACCGTATGAAGGTTCAAGTTTCTGAGCAGCTTTGCAGTTTCTTCAATATTTTCTATGTTTTTGATTCTTTTTTTAAGCCATTCCGGTTTTTTTATATTTTCAGTCACAAAATCACATCCTATTCCAATATGCTTATATCTATAGTTTCAAGTTTTATATGAAAGACTTTTTCAAAATTTTGTACCAGCTGCCTTTTCACCTTATTTATCTCAACAGAGTCAGTATAATCCTCAAGAGATGAGATACCATACTGTGTGATACCACATGGGTTAATCATATTAAAATATGCTTTGTCGACGTTCACATTAAATGATAGTCCATGAAAGGTAACCCATCTTTTAAGATGTACCCCTAACGCAGAAATCTTTAAACCATCTATCCATACGCCTCTATATTCCGACTTTCTTGATCCGGCTATACCGTACTCTTCTAAAGTTTTTATAACCACTTCTTCAAGGCAGTCAATATACCAGTGTGCATCCTGCTTAAGCTTTTTGAGATTAAAAATCGGATAAGCCACTACCTGCCCCGGTCCGTGGAAAGTAACATTTCCCCCGCGTTTTGTTTCCACAATATCTATCCCTTTTTCTGATAGTTCTTCCTCGGATATTAAGAAATTTTCTCTGCCTCCTCCTGTTCCAAGGGTATAAACAGGTGCATGCTCTAAAATAAAAAGAATCCCGTCATATTCACCATCCAAAACCTTTTTACGAGCACTTTGCTGCATATTAAGCCCATCATTGTATCGAACATATTCTTTGCAATATATTACTTTGTACATATCATCATCTCTTTCATTTCAAGGTTTTTATTTAGTATTGGCATATAACTTATAAAAATATAATCCATACTTTTATT
>JAKSCF010000756.1 GCA_022360735.1 Clostridia bacterium | reverse complement strand
TTTAAGGGATTAGTCAACTTAGATGATGAGGGATATATCATCACTAATGATAGGATGGAAACCAATATTGAAGGGGTATATGCCATTGGAGATGTAAGGAAAGGCGATATAAAGCAAGTGGCCACCTGTGTCAGTGATGGTGCCATAGCAAGTACAAGGGCACAAAATTATATCAAACAAAAGTCAGTATATGGCTTACATAAAAGCTAAAAGATTAGGTATAGGGAATAATCCTATACCTCAAATTATTTAATGATAATTCATTTTATAAAGGTATAAAAAAGAAAAAATTGTCAATGAACAAATTATCGTATAAAGGTTGAACAATAAAAATTGAACAATAACATGATAGTAAAATATATAATTGAAGTTATTAATGATATAATGTAAAATAATGTAATAATACTAAACAATCACTTCGCTTACACCAAGCAGTGTTTATGAATATCTTGATTCAGTAAATATTTTTATTTGAAAATGTTAACGGTATATAAATATTCTAAAAGGGAGATAGAAGAATAAAAGGAAGTGGAAATAAGAAATATGGTAAAAGTCAGAATGCGGGAAGTGAATACATATATTCAGCAAAAAGGAGAAGTAAAGTTAATAGAATTGGAAGAAATGTTTCCTGATGTATCCAGCATGACGCTAAGAAGAGACTTGCAAAAACTAGAAGAAACCGGGCAAATAATCAGAGTAAGAGGGGGAGCAGTATCTATCAATTCTCTTTCAGACAGAGGGGAAAGGGAATCTGTATATAGTCTCAGGGAGACAGAAAATATTAATTTAAAAGTTGAGATTGCAGGAAAAGCTGTAAATTTTCTTGAAACAGGACGATCAATATTTTTAGATTCAGGCACGACGATAATGTGTCTGGCTAAAATTATTCCAGACGAAAAATATATCATAACAACCAGTGGTCCCAATATAGGATTAGAGATATCAAAAAAGGCAAATCCTCAAATTAGTCTCACAGGAGGAACCATTAATAAAGATACTCTATCGATGTCAGGGAGAAGTGCAATGTCTTTTCTTGAAGACATTAACATTGACATTGCTATAATGGCAACATCAGGTTTTACTTTAGAAAATGGATTTACAAGCGGTAATATTAATGAATATGAATTAAAAAAATATGTCGTCAATAAATCAAAAAAAGTGATTGTACTGATGGATGAAGGCAAGATAGGGAGAAATATGCCATACACTTTTGCAAGGCTTGAAGACATAGATGTTTTGGTTACAGCTAAAAAACTTAATGAAGATATACTGAAAAGAATAAAAGAATACGATGTGAAATTAATATGAAGGGACGGATTGATGCATTCCCGTCCCTGTTGAAAAACTATTATTATCTCATTAGGTATCCGCCATTGATATCAATTGTTGAACCTGTGATGTAGTCAGAAAGATCGCTTGCAAGAAAATAAATAGATTTTGCTACATCTAATGCAGTTCCCAGACGTTTTAAAGGAACTGAATCAGCATTATCATTTCTATCTTTTGTCATATCAGTGAGAATAAAGCCAGGAGATACTGAGTTGACCGTAATATTATATTGAGCACAATATCGAGCATAAGCCTTGGTCATTGCAATGACACCGCCTTTTGCAGCAGTATAGTTAACGCCTGCCAAAAAACCACCCAGTTGACCTGCCTGAGATGATACATTTATGATTTTTCCATAATTACGTTTGCTCATAGGAGATAGACAAGCTTGAGAGCATAAATGTGAACCTCTTAGATCAATATCAATTACCCTGTCCCATCCTTCAACAGTCATCTCAGGAATAGGAGTAGCATCTAATATTCCGGCATTATTGACTAATATGTCTATTCTTCCAAATTTTTTCATTACAGCTTCTATCATTGTATCAACAGATTTTTTCTCTAATACATTCAATTTTGCGGCGTAGGCTGACAAGTCATTGTTAATAAACTCGTCAGCTGTTTCACATGCAAGGGTATAATCTATATCGGCAATAACGGCATGAGCGCCATATTCAGCTAATAAACGTGCAGCTTCCAGTCCGATTCCACGTGCGGAACCTGTAACGATTGCTACTCTGTCAGTTAAATTGCCATATTTCATTTTAAGCTATCCTCCAGCTCTTTATATGCATCCATGAAGACTCCGAGTACCCACTGAAGAGGAACATAATCATCTACATTTTCTAATGTCAGAAGTTCTCTTTCATAAGCCTGATTGAATATATTGCTCTTTCTAAGAACAGACATTATTTCCTCTGAAACCGGCTGGTCGGTCACAGATGATAGTTGGCGTTTTTCACTGTCAAATTCCACAATTTTCTTTGTCATAGTCGTAAAGCACATAGGCGCTTTAGGATCATCTGAAATAGAATTCTTAATGGTATATGGACCACGAATAGCAGCAGACTGAATGGATGTCTTTCTACAACCTTTGCCTTTTAAATTTGCGTATGATTTTCTTAGAACGGCTTCGCCTGCATGGCGCGTATATTTTTTTGGATTTTCAATGCCCATAGCAGCAAGTTCCTTTTCGACGCTGTCATCAAGAAAACCACTCATTAACACCACAAAACCTTTTTTCTCTCCTTTTTCTATTAAATCAGCAAATATTTCATGTTGACTGTATGAGAAATTTAACGTCATACACACTCTCATACCCTGACTGACGATTTTATCAACCGTTTTAACTGCTGAGCTGACTGCAGGAATTTTATATACAATATTAGGTGTATCAGTATCTAATTCCTTTTTGAATGCTTCATGCCAAAATTCAATTTCTTCAGCCATTTTATCAGAATCTTTCCAGTTTTTAGGGTTGACTTGAATGCAAACGAATCCAAATTCACCTTTGGTAAGCTCAAATATTGGGTATAAATCTCTTGCGCTGATTGCTACAACTTTTAAGAAAAGATAGGAAATCAGTTTTTCTAATGTGATATCTGGATGCTCAGCTTTTATCTCATTTACAAGTTCTTGCCACCGATCAGGAAAGTCTTTTCTAAACAGATTGATCTTGGCAGGATTGCTGGTAACAAATCTGGCACCCCTTCGTATGGAATGAGAAAGACCTGAGCAATAGTCATGCCCCCAAAAAGTAAAAAGCTTTCCCTCTAGTTCCAGCTCACACATTTTATTAATATTGCTTTGGGAAATTTCATCAATCTCTTTTTGTGCATTTTTTAATATCTCACGACCATTATGTTTTTCAATAAAAGAACCTATTTTTTCTATTGTCTCATCTATAATATCCTGTGTAAGAAGACCTTCTTGTATATGTTTTTTCAAGGTCCAGTTGACAAGAAATGATTGTAAGTCTATATAAATTTCTGATGCTGTTGTTAAGACATCTTTTTCATCTTTTTCGTTAAGAAGCTGCTCTAATTTATCAAGAAAACGATTACAGTTTGATGAAAATTCAGATGCATCTTTAAGAAATATAATATTGTTTCTGCTTTCCAATAAAAGTGAATTCATGAACTTCACACTCCTCTATAAATTTAATACGTTGGATTGTTTCAGATAATAATTGACAGATATGGTTTTAAAAAAGAAGTAAATAAGTGAACAATTATATATATTGTTTGAATTTAGTATAAACCCTTAGTATTTTGGAAAGCAATCATAAATCATAAATCACAAATATAAACAAAATTATTCGACTAAAAACAAAAAAAAGTTACTATGTCAGAATGGTTATTTAACTTATAATTAACAATAAGATATGGTAAAAAATGAAGTGAAAAGCGTTTTATGAGAAAGGAGTGGAAAGAGAAATATAATATTAAGGACAAGTTCTAATTGGAAGTAACTTTTAAAAACTCTTCTTTTGCATCTAAAACATTTTTTTCTATTTTGGTAGAAAAAAATCTTAACAATGGAATATCAAATGTTCAATTATCAACCAATCAACTTTAAGCGATACCAATATTTTTCAGAAAAACTAATTTGAAATTAAAAATGAATAATGAGCTTTCTTTTAAGTTTAATAGGCTTTTTGACGCTTCAATTAATGGGCAATATAATTGATGACCCATAAAAAGATGTAAAAGTAGAGGATTAGGTTAAAAAATGGGAGGATTTTAGAATGAAAAAAATATTTGTTTTGTCTTTGGTCATAATCGTATGTTTAGCTTTAGTTTTTACAGGATGTCAGAATAAAACACAAGAAAGTCAAGGTGATTCATCTGCTACAGATGAAAAAGTATATACCTTTAAAATAGGACATGGTTCATCAGAAGAAACTCCGAATCATAAAGCATTTTTGAAATTAGAAGAAATAATTGAATCAAAAACGGATGGACACATTCAAGTTGAAATATATCCAAGTCAACAGCTGGGTGGAGACAGAGAATTAACTGAATCTACACAATTTGGCAATACAGCAATGGCAGCTCCTTCTTCTGCGCCGGTTGCCAGCTTCGCAAAAGAATTCTATGCATTGGATATTCCATTCATGTTTCCAAGCAGAGAAAAAGCCTATGAAGTTTTAGATGGTCCTGCCGGACAAGCTTTATTAGACAGCTTAGATGCTATTGGATTAAAAGGTTTGGGATTCTGGGAGAATGGATTTAGAGATCTAACAAACAGTAAAAAAGTCATTAAGACACCAGCTGATTTAGAAGGGCTTAAAATCAGAACCATGGAAAATGATATTCATATAGCAGCATGGAAATTATTAGGAGCTAATCCTACGCCTATGGCATTTGGAGAACTGTTTACATCTCTTCAACAAAAAACGGTTGACGGACAAGAAAATCCTCTAAACTTAATCTATTCTCAAAAACTTCATGAAGTTCAAAAATATGTATCTAAAACACATCACATTTACTCACCGCTGGTTGTATTTATGAATAAAGATTTATATGAAAGTTTACCAGATGACTATAAAAAAATTGTAGAAGACGCCGTTAAAGAATGTGCAGGATATGAAAGAAAATTGGTGCAAGAGATGGATGATGCTGCTGAAAAGGCAATGATAGAATCCGGTGTAGAAGTTACTGAACTAACTACTGAAGAACTAGATGCTTTTAGAACAAAAGTTGAGCCGGTATATGATTTGGTTAAAGAAAAAGCTGGTGAGGATATTGTTAATACAATTCTTGATGCAGTGAAATAATGGATAGCAGTGAATCAGGGTGATTCTGACGAATTACCCTGAAACATTATTAAAGGAGTTCTAAACGTTATTGCCATAATTACTTTTTAAATATCGTGCGGAACTCTGTTTGTTAAGCGAGTATATAGGGGAGGACAAAATGCAAAAATATTTAAAATTACTGGATCAATATATTGAAGAAGTCCCTACAGCCATACTAATGGCACTTATGAGTATTATTATTGTAGTTCAGGTATTTATGAGATATGTTATGCAATCTTCTCTTTCATGGTCTGAAGAATTAGCAAGGTATTTGTTCATTTATATTATTTACTTAGGTGTAAGTCAGGCAGTTAAAGAAGACAGGCACATTCGAGTTGAAGCATTTATTTCTATTTTTCCCAATAAAGTTCAGAAAGTCATTAAAATTATTTCTGATATTTTATTTTTGGTATTTACAATAATTGTTATTGTAAAAGGATATGAAATCATTAATAAGATGATAGTTTCAGGTCAGCATTCTCCTGCGTTGGGAATACCCATGACAATCGTATATGCAGCTCCTTTTATCGGATATTCGTTGATTTTTTTCAGAATGACAGCAAACATCATTAATAAGATTAAAAATTTCAATTGTAGTGATGAGTGTATTGAATAATAAAGGGGGTAGTTGATTATGGTATCATTGGTTTTGTTCGGAAGTTTTGCACTATTTTTAATTTTGAATCTTCCAATCGGTATTGCATTAGGTTTATCAAGTGTTGCAGCAATATACTATAGTGGTAGTATTAATGTCAATTATTTATATACCAGTCTTGTTTCAAGTTCGGATTCTTTTCCACTGATGGCTGTACCATTCTTCATTTTAGCTGGTGAGCTGATGGGAAAGGGAGGTATTTCGAAACGCTTGTTAAATGTTGCAAATATGTTGGTGGGAAGATATACCGGTGGATTAGCCTTGGTAACCATTGCAGCATGTATGTTTTTTGCAGCTATTTCCGGTTCGGGCCCTGCAACAGTCGCAGCAATAGGTGGATTGGTATATCCTACAATGATAAAAATGGGATATGATAAAAAGTTCTCAGCCGCACTTATAGCAACAGCGGGAAGCATTGGTGTAATGATTCCTCCAAGTATACCAATGGTGATTTACAGTATTTCTACAGAAAATTCTATCAGCGAATTATTTCTGGCAGGATTTCTACCGGGTATTCTTGTAGGTTTGGGATTAATGATATGGGCTTATATTTATTCAAAGAAAAAGGGCTATCATGGGACTCAAGAAAAATTTGTTCTCAAGGACTTTCTCAAAACAGTATATGATGCAAAATGGGCCTTGATTGTACCGGTTATTATATTAGGAGGGATATATGGAGGCGTGTTCACACCTACCGAAGCAGCTGCAGTAGCTGTAGCATATGGATTTATTGTAGGTGTATATGTTTATAAAGATTTAAAACTAAAAGAAGTATATTCTGTACTTAAAGCAACCGTTTTGACTACAGGCAGTGTCATGATTATTCTTGGAACCGCATCTGCTTTCGGAAGAATTCTCACAATTGAAAAAATTCCGGTTATGATTGCCAATGCAATTACATCAGTTTCTACAAACCAGTTTGTTATTTTGTTACTAATCAATACATTGTTATTGATAATCGGATGCTTTATGGAAACCATTGCTGCAATTATTATTTTGTCGCCGATTTTATTGCCCATTGTCGTTCAAGTTGGTGTCGATCCAATTCACTTCGGAATTATTATGGTAGTTGCTTTGGCAATAGGATTTATTACACCTCCCTTAGGCATCAATTTATTTGTTGCCTGTGGTATTAGTGAGATTTCTCTAGAAGAAATATCAAAAGGAATAATACCTTGGTTGATCGTCATGATTTCCATATTGTTGTTGCTGAGTTTTATTCCACAGATTTCACTTCTGTTACCAAATATATTTTAGGATTATAGGAGTGTTGGATTATTTCAGGAAAGGAGAAATTTTCACATGAAAGCATTAAGAAAACATAAAAAAGGAGCAGGACTAGATACGCTAAAATTGATGGATATTCCTGAACCCACACCTGGTAAAGATGAAATAAAGATAAAGATAATTGCTATTGGGATATGTGGTACAGATATTCATATTATGATGGATGAATTTGTTAACAATCCTCCGGTTACAATAGGTCATGAATATATTGGAATAGTATGTGATAAAGGAAACGATGTAAAGGATTTTGAAATAGGGGATCATGTTGTATCACTAACAGCCGTAAAGACATGCGGCAAGTGTCATTATTGTTATCAGGATTTGAGAATGCTATGTGATGAAAGACAATCTATTGGATGCATGATCAATGGAGCTATGGCAGAATATTTGGTAATACCTGCAAATGTGGCTTTCAAAATACCTGACGGAATAGAAATAAATGAAACATTAACAGTACTGGAACCCGTTGCTTGCGTTGTCAGAGGAGTCATAGAGAAGTCAGTTGTCAAAGCAGGAAATGTAGTAGTTGTATCTGGTCCGGGGGCTATTGGACAACTTACAGCGCAGATTGCAAAGGCACATGGAGCTTATGTTATGGTAACAGGTCTAAAGAGCGATATAGAACGTTTAAAACTTGCCAAAGAGCTTGGTGCCGACAGTGTAGCTTCAAGTGTAGATGAAATAAAACAATTGCTAAAATCGGTAGCCCCTAACGGTGCGGATGTTGTTTTTGAGTGTTCAGGAGCAGAAAGCTCTGCAAGAACATGTATTGATGTGGTGAAAAAAACGGGAATATTCACACAAATAGGGTTATACGGTAAAGATATTAAGATGGATATGGACCGATTACTTAATAAAGAGCTTGTTCTAACCAGTACTTTTGCAACTGAACGTACATCCTGGGAAATATGTTTAAAGCTTTTGAAAAATAATCAGTTGAATTTAAAACCTTTAATCAGCAAAACACTTCCTATTGAAAAATGGGAAGAGGGATTTGATTTATTTATGAAGAATGAGGGGTTTAAGACAGTACTTATTCCATAATCCTTAGGCTAATGATATACTTTTACTATGAATAAAAAAGGATAATGTAGAGAAATGATTAAAAATATCAATACATATTTAAACGATAAAAATTTAAAAACAAAAATCATTGTATTCATTATTATGTTTGCCATCGTTTTTATCTCTTTGATATTTTTAGTCATGTATTATACTTACTATAACTCCAGCGTGGATCAGATAGAGATAGCATCGAATTCTTTACTGGAATCCTTTTCTTATAAGTACTCCATATTTGCAGAAGACGTTAGAGAATTAATTTATGAATTAAAGAATGATGAAAATATGTACAATGCTCTGTTGTTGTTATCACAAAATAGTGGCGATGTTGAATCTTACAATAGCGTAGCGTCGACGATAGAAGCATATTTATCTAAAAATAAGAGAATTAAATCCATTAGAATACATTTGAAGAATAATGAAATATGTCTTGAAAGAAACGGGCATGAAATAATATATGATAATTTGTTTAATTATGAATATGTAAAAAATCTTTTTAAGTATGACAATCAAATGATTTCTTTACCATCGCGTCAAATAATATATCAATCCAGAATTGTTTTAAACAAACAAAATAGAACGATTTATTCATATAACTATAATAAAAGTATGGTGTCTTTTTGCAGCTTATTAAAAGAAAACAATGATGATTTTGCAATGATTTTAATTGATTTTGAAGAAAATTATATTGCAAATCTACAAAGAGTATCCAACCTTACAAAGAATAATTTTTTTGTGCTGACTAACTCTGAGGGAGACGTTATTACTTCTTTATCTAAAGAATATGTTGGTAAAAATATATCTGATGTTTTCGACTCATATCCATATGAAAATTATTTTCCAAATCGATTCTATGTAAAAATCAATGGAGAAAATTTCTTTGTAACACATTCAAAGAATTGGCGTTATAACTGGGACTTTTTCTCATTCATACCTGTTAAAGAAATTTTTAAAAATAAAAATATTTTATTTAATAGCATTTTAATTTTACTGTTCTTCTTTATTACTCTGATTATTATATTGGCATATATTTTAACCAAAACAATAACAAAACCGACGTATAAAATTATAAATGCCCTTGAACAATTGAAAATGGGAAATTTTTCATCAAGAATTATTGTTGAGCGAAATGATGAGTTTGGCAAAATCTCAGAGATGTTTAATTTTATGTCAGATAATTTACAAGTTTTAATTAAAGAAAAGTACGAAATAGAGATTAAAGAAAAGGAAGCAGAACTCAAATTTTTACAATCTCAAATCAACCCGCATTTTTTATATAACACTTTGGAAACAATAAAGTGGAAAGTTTTAGCCAATAGTGAAAATACAGATGTATTATTGACAAGCTTAGGACAAATTCTGAGGTATAATTTCAAAAATCCCAGCGCAGTGGTTACTTTAGAAGATGAGTTAAAACAATTAAAAAATTATTTATTTATTCAGCAGACCAGATATGAGGGAAGATTCCAAATATATTATAATTTCAATAAAAATACTTTGAACATGAAAATCCATAAATTTATGATTCAGCCTATTGTCGAAAATTCTATTAAGCATGGATTGGAGCATATGGAGAAAGGTGGGAAATTATACATTTCCAGCAGAATTGAAAATAAAAATTTATTAATAACCGTATTAGACAATGGCTGCGGTATGGAGGAAAACAAAATAAGTGAACTATTGGAACTTAATAATCAAAGCAATAATATTGGATGTAATAATGTTCATAAAAGAATACAATATTATTATGGAGAGGAGTACGGATTAGAAATAACCAGTAAAGTCAATTATTTTACTCGAACAATTATCAGGCTTCCAATAATGAAGTGAAATCGAAAGTGAGAATTATTTCAAATGAAGAGTATAATTATTGTAGATGATGAATTAACAATAAGAAAAGGAATAGCAAGCTTTTTAGAGAAATATGATAAATATGTTATTTTGGATATTTGTCAAAATGGAAAAGAAGCTTATTACTCAACAATAAAAAATAATCCTGATATTGTAATTACTGATGTTAAAATGCCCATGATGGATGGTTTAACTTTTATCGAAAAATGTAAACACTTAAATACAAAGTTTCTAATACTAAGTGGATATGATGAATTTAATTATATGAAAAAAGCGCATCTATTAAATGTGGTAGAAGATTATTTATTAAAGCCAATTGATAATCATGAATTAATTACCTCATTAGATAAGATCGCTGAAAAAATAGATTTAAATGCAAAAGAAGATGCTTTTATCAATAACTTATTGGGGCATATCTTTGTGGAAGATACTTTTTTAAGTCCTCAAGTTTATAATGTATTAGAAAATAAATATGGAATTGATATTGCTTCCATTCAAATCTTATTAATTTCAGCTGATTTTTCAAAGTGTGGTATTACGGATTGTATTACAAAAGCAAAAGAATACATTGAAAAGTATTTACTACAAACGATAAAGAGTAATTTTTTGATTTTTATTAAAAAGCAAAAAATAGTAATCATAACCAGTAAATATAATATTGTTGAAAAAAATATTCCGCAGTTTTTAAAAACCTTATTGATCAAAATTAAAAATAAATTTCAACTTGATATTGTAGTAGGTGTAAGTTCTCCTTCAAGTGATGTAACAAGCTTCGAAAAATTATATTATAATACACTCCTTTCCTTGACCAGAAAAATATACAAAACGGATAAGCGAATATTATTTCAAAATGTTTATTGGTTTGATATGGATGAAAAAGAATTAAATAATCTTTTTTCAAAAGAGAAGAAATTATTGTTTGAATATTTGAAGGAGCATAAATTAATAGAGTGCAAAGATTTAATGAAACATATATTCGAAAAATTGGATAATGAAAGAATACCACCATATGCTATGTTCGTACTTGTGAAAGATTTACAATTGTTTTTTGAAAGGTTATTTTCAGGACGAAACATTAGTAAAATAAGTTCAGGGCTGATGGAAATTGAAACGGATATTGAAAAAGTAACTGCAAATATATTCATGCACACAAAAAAACAAATTGAAGAAATGATATATCAATCCATTGAAGAACTGAATAACTATTTGATAGAAAAAAATAAAAAAACAGGCAATATTATAGAAGATGTCATTAACTATATCAATGTGTATTACATGGAAGACATAACACTGGATACGATTTGCAATAATTTTTATATTAATGCAAGTTACTTCAGTAAAATATTCAAAGAAAGAACAGGAATGAATTATAATAAATATTTAACAGATGTACGTATAGCAAAATCTAAAAATTTACTATCTTCTACTAATCTGAAAGTTTTTGAAATATCAAAAATAGTAGGATATAATGATCCGAAATATTTCAGTAAAGTATTTAAAGAGAACACTAACTTATCACCGGCAGAGTATAAGAAAACACAAATATAAATTATAGAATCAAGTGATCACAGGTTTCTGTATTCAAAAATGAAGACTCTTTACCAACTGTTGGTGGTGAATAAAGATAAAACAATGTAATTGGGCAGTTTTTCAACAGTCAGAGCGCATGGATATGCGCTTTTTTTGTTGTTGAAACAGGTAAATATAGTTGACACAAAACATATGGGTTGTTAAAATATACATAATAAATGTTATTTAATAACATAATAATGTTAATTTTGTTCTATTTAGGGTTTGAAGAAGGAGGGTGAGTTTATGGCTACAGTTGTAGTAATGCCAAGTGCAGGCAACTCAGTAGAGAGTTGTATCCTATCAAAATGGCATAAAAAGAAAGGTGAAGCTGTAAAAAAAGGTGAGGTTCTTTTCACTTATGAAACTGATAAAGCTGCCTTTGAAGAAGAATCATCTGTGTATGGAATATTACTGGATATATTTTATGAGGAAGATGATGACGTCCCTGTACTGGCTAATGTATGTGCAATAGGTGCAGAGGGAGAAGATATACAAATATTTAAGTCTTCTGCTTTAGTTGAAGCAACAGAAAAAGAAAATAAAGAAATTAAACAAGATGCAGCAATTAAGGCAGACACAACTACAATCACAAGCAAAGAAGATAAAATAAAAATTTCTCCAAGAGCTAAGAAAAAGGCAGAAAAATTAGGATTAGATTGTAAATACGCAAGTGCCACAGGCCCATACGGCAGAATAATCGAAAGAGATATTGAAAATTTATATGAAAACGGCCCTGTACCTACTATAGCTGCTAAAGAACAGTTTATAAATGAAAGTGCAAATACGGTTTCGGGAACAGGTATTGGAGGAAGGGTTACAGTAGATGATATGAAAACCAAATCTGTTTCTAACGTTGTTGAGGATAATCTCTTTGAAGACGTAAAACATACAACGATCAGAAAAGTAATAGCAAAATCTATGTACGAATCTATATCACAAACCGCTCAACTCACATTAAATACTTCCTTTAATGCGACTGAAATACTGGAATATAGAAAAAAAATAAAGGCTGTAATGGAAAAGATGGCTCTTCCTAATATAACTTTGAATGATATTATTTTATATGCCGTTTCAAGAGTTCTGTTGAGACATCAAGAATTAAATGCATATTATGATTCAGACAAAATAAGAGTGTTCAATACTGTAAATTTGGGACTAGCAGTGGATACGCCAAGAGGGCTTATAGTCCCAACAATTATGAAAGCAGATAAAAAATCACTTAGTGAAATTTCAATAGAAGCCAATAGTCTAAATGCCATGTGTCAATCAGGCAACATATATCCGGATTATCTAAAAGACGGTACTTTTACAGTAACCAACTTAGGGGCACTGAATATAGAATCTTTTACGCCGATACTTAACCCGCCTCAAACCGGAATACTAGGTGTATGCAATATAGTAGAGCGAATTAGAAAGAAGGAAGACGGTGCGATAGATGCCTATCCTTCAATAGGGCTTTCCCTTACTTTTGACCATAGAGCAATAGATGGTGCACCGGCAGCAAGATTTTTACATGACTTGTCTCTTAATCTTGAGAATTTTACAACGATGCTTGTTAAGTAAAGGGGTGAAGGTATGATATATGACCTGATAATATTAGGGGCAGGTCCTGCGGGATATCTGGCAGCAGAAAGAGCAGGACATGCCGGTAAAAAAGTACTGTTGATTGAAGGAAGAAATCTTGGAGGTGTATGTCTCAATGAAGGCTGCGTTCCGTCAAAAACGCTTCTTCACTCAGCTAAAATATATGATTATGCCAGATACAGTGAAACATATGGTATTATGACTGAAAATGTGAGCTTTAATCATAAAAAAGTCATTAAAAGAAAAGAGAATGTCATTCAAACATTGGTTGGGGGAATAAAAGCTCAACTCAAGAAAAACAGAGTTGAAATAGTAAATGCCGTTGGTGAGATAGTAGGAAGATGTGACGAAGGATTTATAGTAAAAGCAGCAAATAAAGAATATAAGGGAAAAAAGCTGCTTATAGCTACCGGATCAGAGAGTGTTATTCCAACTATTCCCGGCGTAAAAGAAGGAATAGAAACAGGCATCATTCTCACAAACAGAGAAATATTAAATCTTCATGCAATTCCTGAATCATTGGTAATCATTGGAGGAGGCGTAATCGGGCTGGAAATGGCATCTTATTATAACTCAGCCGGAAGCGATGTGACCATTGTAGAAATGCTGGATCATATTGCTGGAAATACCGATAGAGGTATTTCCGAAATATTAATGAAAAACTATGAAAAAAAGGGAATAAAATTCAAGCTTAAAACAAAAGTTACTGCAGTGCATGGACATGTCATAAAATGTGAAAAAGATTCAACTATAGAAGAAATATCGGCAGATAAAATTCTTTTGAGTATTGGAAGAAAACCTGTAGTAAGAGGTATAGGCATTGAAAATATAGGAGTAGAAGTCGAAAATGGAAAAATACTTACAGATCAATACGGACGTACAAATGTATTGAATGTATATGCTGCCGGAGATGTAAATGGTAAACTGATGCTTGCACATACAGCATATAGAGAAGCTGAAGTCTGTATCAACAATATGTTAGGGCAGAAAGATGTTATGAGATACAACGCTGTCAGCTCAGTCATATATGCTAATCCAGAAGTTGCATCAGTAGGAGAAACTGAAGAAACAGCAAAACAAAAAGGAATAGAATATAAAACGGTAAGTCTTACAATGAATTACAGTGGTAGATATGTCGCTGAAAATGAAAAAGGTGATGGAATTTGTAAAGTGCTAGTAGATAAGAAACATAATAAACTAATAGGTGTTCATATGATTGGAAGCTACGCGTCAGAGATTATATATGGTGCTGCTTTAATGATAGAAACAGAAATGAGAGTAAAAGAAATTAAGGAAATAGTGTTTCCACATCCAACTGTATCTGAAATTATAAGAGAAGGAATATTTCAAATTTAAAGGGAGAGTGAAATTATGCCAAAATCCATTTATGTTGATCCAAATCAAATGAGAAAGAAAGGCTCTATAACGTTTAAGGATATACCCCTAAATCAATATGACCTTACAATTGAAGAAGAAAAAAAAGTATACTCAAAAGACGATTTTCTGAGAATATACAGAGATATGGTTTTTATAAGGGAATTTGAAACCATGCTCCACACAGCGAGAACAACTGCAAGTTATAAAGGATTGGAGTATCAGTATAAAGGACCTGCGCATTTGTACTTAGGGGAAGAAGCTTCGGCAGTAGGCCAGGCATATGTACTGGACAAAGAAGACTATATTTTTGGTTCTCATAGAAGTCATGGGGAAATTCTTGCAAAAGGATTATCGGCTATTCATAAGCTTGATGATAAAGAATTAATGGGAATTATGGAGGACAGCCTAAATGGGGAAACCTTAAAGGCGGTTGAAGGCAGGCAAAATACTAATACGGTTAAAGAACTTGCAATTGACTTTTTAATATATGGCGCTTTAGCAGAAATTTTTGGTAGAAAGACAGGTTTTGCTAGGGGTCTTGGAAATTCTATGCATGCTTTCTTTATACCTTTTGGAATTTATCCCAATAATGCAATCGTAGGAGGATCAGGCCCAATTGCACTGGGAGCAGGTTTGTATAAAAAAATCAATAAAAAGAATGGAATTGTTGTAGCAAATATCGGAGATGCTTCTTTAGGCTGTGGCCCAGTTTGGGAATCTATTAATATGGCTGCAATGGGACAATTTAAAAATCTTTGGGAAGAAGGCTATAATGGCGGTCTTCCAGTATTGTTCAACATTATCAATAATCATTATGGTATGGGCGGACAGACATCCGGAGAAACAATGGCATATGATATGGTAGCAAGATTAGGAGCAGGAGTAAATGAGGACCAACTTCATGCTGAAAGAATAGATGGATATAACCCGTTTGCAGTAATTGATGCTGTGAAAAGAAAGAAAAAAATACTGAT
>JAKSCF010000754.1 GCA_022360735.1 Clostridia bacterium | reverse complement strand
TAATTTTATCAAAATCATGGGCAAGAAAAAAATTATCATTGTTTTGGTTTTAGTAATCGTTGTGCTTAGTAGTACATATGGTTATTTAACCATGTTTCATTCGGGAGTTTGACAGTTGAATAAGAAAAAAATAGCTATAAGCTTTGAAATGGCTTTATTTTTTTGTCAAATTTTATATTTTACCCTATCGCACTTTGTCGCACTGTGATATAATATAAATAGTGTAAGGAGTTGATATGCTAAATGAGACTTAAAGTAAGTAAATCTAAAAATGCAGCTTCACTTTATGTAATAAAATCTGTATATAATAGCAAGACTCAATCAAATTCCTCTAAGATTGTAGAGAAACTTGGAACCGAAGCTGAACTCAGGGAAAAACTTGATGGGCAAGACCCCTATGAATGGGCAAAAAAATATATTGAAGAACTTAATAAAAAAGAAAAGGAAGATAAACGTGAAGTGCTTGTTAAGCACTCTCCTGTAAAGATAATAAACAAGGATGATCAACGTTCTTTTAATGGTGGCTATCTTTTCCTTCAGAAAGTATATCATGAGCTTGGATTACATAAAATTTGTAATAAAATATCTCAAAAGTATAAATTCGATTTTGATCTTAATTCAATTCTTTCTCGG
The DNA here is from genome assembly GCA_022360735.1 of Clostridia bacterium. The sequence continues at coordinate 3,394 of JAKSCF010000754.1, read as the reverse complement.
TTGACTTACAGTAGAGTTATTTTTCCGTCTTCTAAGCTTGCTACTTATCATCTTTCCAAAAGGTTTATTGAACAGCCTAATTTTGATTTGCATCAAATTTATAGAGCATTAGAAGTTATTGCTAAGGAAACAGATTTTATTCAATCTTCCTTGTATAATAATAGTTTAAAGATTTCTAAAAGAAATACAGGTGTCCTTTATTATGATTGCACTAATTATTTCTTTGAAATAGAGCAAGAAGATGGCCTTAAGCAATATGGTCCATCAAAGGATCATAAACCAAATCCTATCGTTCAGATGGGTCTTTTTATGGATGGAGATGGTGTTCCCCTTGCGTTTAGTATTAATAAGGGAAATACTAATGAGCAACTTACTTTAAAACCTTTAGAGGAAAAGATCTTATCTGATTTTGAGCTTTCTAAGTTTGTTGTTTGTACTGACGCTGGACTTGCATCTTTAGATAATAGAAAGTTTAATAACAAAGATGAAAGAGCTTTTATCACAACTCAATCCATTAAAAAATTAAAAAAACACTTGAAAGATTGGGCACTTGATAAAAATGGTTGGCAGCTTTTTAATGATGTGAAAACTTATGATATTTCTAAACTTGATCACGAAGCGGATAAAGACAAAATTTTCTACAAGGAACGTTGGATTAAAGAAAGTGGTTTAGAACAAAAACTTATTGTGACCTATTCTGTTAAATACAGAGATTATCAACGCAAAATTCGTAATTCACAAATAGAACGTGCCCAAAACGTCATAGATACAAATCCTAATAAAATTAAAAAACACAATCAAAACGATTACAAAAGATTTATTCAAAAGACAAGCATTACTCCTGATGGTGAACTTGCTGAAAAAGAAATATATGGCATTAATTCAGAACTTATCTCAAAAGAAGAATCTTTTGATGGGTTTTATGCTGTATGCACTAACCTTGAGGATGATGCTTCTGAGATCATCAAGGCAAATCATAGACGTTGGGAAATCGAAGAGTGCTTTAGAATTATGAAAAGTGAATTCAAATCAAGACCTGTTTTTTTAAGTCGAGATGACAGAATACAAGCACATTTTACGACTTGCTTTATTTCATTAATTACTTATAGATTATTAGAAAAGAAACTTGAAGAAAAATTCACTTGTAATGAAATTATTAGCGGCTTAAAAGACATGAATTTTTATGAGATAAAAGGCGAAGGCTATATCCCTACATACACAAGAACGGATTATACTGATGCTTTACACGAAGCATTTGGATTTAGAACAGACTATCAGATTGTTAATACAAGTCAGATGAAAAAAATTTTTAAAGCTACAAAAATCTAAAAAAGGTACGCACTTTTTCAACACAACTCAAAAGCTTGAATCTCACTATTTACAATGGGTTCCAAGCTTTTTTTGTTTTTCAACTGTCAAAGATGGGATATTATATCAAAAAAAAACGGAAGAGTTATCCCAAACTTAAAAAAACTTTAGGATACGATATGGTGCATCATTAATAATGGTAAAAAAGAATAGAGAATAAGATAAGAAACAAGGATACATTGTTTACACCTAACCTGGCTTCTGTCACTTATTCTCTATATCATTTACTTTACTATCATATCTATTTTTTTTTTAGTATCTTAAGGAAAAATTACTGTTCCATCTGTTTAGCAAGGAAATTGGCACCTGTCTCTGCGACCTTAAGCTCAATATCCCCTAAGTTTCTTCCTTCTTTTGATGCGAATACGATACATCCTATGGTATCTCCTTGAGATATAATGGGTACAATTATTTCTCCTTCTATGGTTTCATCCATGTTGTCTGTTGTAATGGGTAGTATTTTATCTTTTTCGTTGATCACTTGTACTGTTTTAGACAGCATACTTTTCTCTATTTCTTTACTTACCCTTTTATCTATAAAACTCTTTTTTGCACCGCCTGCCACGGCAATAACCTGGTCCGTATCAGTAATAATTGTAGTATTTCCTAAAATATCATAAACAGACTCTGCGTATTCAGCCGCAAATTCATTCAATTCACTAATGGGTGAATATTTTTTTAATATGACTTCCCCATCTCGGTCTGTAAATATTTCAAGCGGGTCGCCTTCTCTGATTCTCAATGTTCTTCTTATTTCTTTTGGAATAACTACCCTACCCAAGTCATCGATACGTCTTACGATACCTGTTGCTTTCATAATAATCCTCCTTCGGTGATTTTTATATGTATTATCTAAATTTCCATTAAATATATTATTTTACCAAAACGACCTTTTTATACAGAGTGTTTAGATAATAATTTAGAAAATTTAAAATGAGCCATATGGCTCATTTTACTCATTAAAATGTTCGTATTTTTTTTCTCTTTTAAGTATACTTCTTGAATAAGATGTTTCATAAGTTTTATGCTTTTCATAGAATTTCTTTAAATTATAAGGTCCTCTATTGTATTCAGAAAGAATTCTATTGATATTGTCACCATAAGCTGAGCTTAATAGACTGATATAAGCCGTGCCTAATCCGATATTGTATTCCGGTTCAAATATTCTTTCCGGATCATATTCCATATCCAATTCTTCACCAAACTCTTCTATGAGCCATTTTTCTGTAGGTGGAATAATCTGAAGATATCCTCTATCCTCGTGTGTTCCTACAGAAAACTGGTTAAAATTACTTTCTAAATCGATCATAGCAAGTATTAATGACGGCTTAATATTGAATTTTCTTGCGTATGAAATAATGATACATGATGTATCAAAATCCAATGGTGTATTACTTTCTATATTTTTTATCAGTTGCATATCTTCTTGATTATCCAGTTGTACATACTTTTTCATTGTATCATTTGCATCGGCCTCCTCTACACATGGTTCCGGAGGGGCACTTACTATGATACTCTCCTCTTGCGGTATTTCAACAGGTTTAAAAGCTGTGTAGCAAAACACTATCACTACACTCATTAATGAAACAAATATTAACAATATGATTGCTTTATATTTGCTCCAACTCACCAATAACATGGTATCCTCCCTTTCATGACCTAACAGTATTCTATAATGCCCAACACAATTTTGATGTAGGCCTGACATTGTAACTCAATTAAATAGAGCTTTTCAATAATTGCGGCGTAATTCAAACTCTCCCTAATGGGTCCAGAGTTGTCATTCGCAATGTGGGTAAAAAATCTTGATATTTTCCCACATAAAAAATAGGCATTACTATGCCTATTATTTCCAACCTAACAAATTTTAACACATTTTATTCATAAGTCAATAAAAAAATTCAAAAATTTTTTAAAAAAATAAAAAACCTTTGCAATTGAATGCAGGTGTATATATATTTGTTTCTTGTGTTAATTTGGTAAGAAAATTTAGGTGGCAGATAAGCTATAAAAGTGAAGTGACCCC
>JAKSCF010000752.1 GCA_022360735.1 Clostridia bacterium | reverse complement strand
CTCTTCAAGCTTCCATCGTTTGCGGGTTTTTCATTTGGGAAAGTTTTTTCATACTTTACTCCCTCAAGAATGTCCTTATTAAAATATTTTTTACTGATTTTAGCATACGTGCCATCTTCAATTATCTCAGCTAATGCGTTATTTACAGCCTGTCTTAATGAATCATCTTCCTGTCTTACCGCAACAGCAATAGTTTCCTTATATATTAAGCCACCGGCAAGCTTTAGATTGTCAAATCCACCTTCTTTTATATTGATAAGACCAACAAGTTTGTCAGAAACAACTCCGTCAATCCTTCCTGATGAAAGCTCCTGAAGTGTCCTGTTATCATCAGCATAAAGCTTTACTTCATCAACCTTTTCCCAGGTCTCTACCTCTTCAGCAAAAGTCGTGCCTGTAACAACCCCTATTTCAATTTTATCACTTCCACAGGCTGTAAAAAGTCCTGCTAGTAAAATCAAAACCAATGATAAACTTATGTATTTTATATATTTTTTAAACATATTTGTTATTCCTCCCTATTTTTAAGCAGTTAAATCAAAACATCAGTATTCTCATTAAAAATACTTCAGTTAAAGAAACATTATTTTATCAAAAACAATACAAATTATTAATATATTTTAGACGACAAATCAATAGAATTTTTAATATTTATACTTGCTCTGGCCAAAGCGTATATACTTTTTCTGCCCTATTATATTTAATATATTATTAAATATAATGGTATGTTTTGACATGACAACTTACATCGTTAGGGCATATTATATCCTAATTTTGGTAGAGAATCAAATCTTCTGTAATCTAATATTCAAGGATTATTTATGCTAATACTGCAGACGCCTTTATTAAGGCTTGTATCCTTACAATAATTAATGAATATTCCTATATGATATGTGATGTAAATATTTTTCCACCTATAGTTTTCTGAATCTAAAATAGATATAATGATACATTATTCGCAAATAAACTGTTCAAACGGTACTAAAGGATGTGTTGTTCCATCCGATCTTTTTAGATTAAGATATGAAAAAACCACAAAACGTTTTTTAGCTTTGTGGTTTACCATTTCTATCTTTTGCGTACAAAATAGATACATCTATTTTTAAGCTTTAGAGTTAGGATTTTACAGTAATTGATATCTGCTGAGAAGAAAATTGAGAATTATTCATTTCCTATCAAAATTCTTGCTGATTTCAACATCACGATTCTTTTAAAATGCCGCTGTATTTCAATTGTTTTTTCAAAAAATATTCATCAGCTTTTTCTTTGCATTTATGCTTATTAGGCATGGTAAGCACTACTTCACGTAACTATTCCCAAAAAATCAAATTTTGGGGCGCGCTTTTTGTCACTTTTAAGAAAGTCTTTATTGCCAGTGATAACACGATATTATTCAAATTTCAACATGAGTGAATCGCAAATAGCCGTATATCCTATTTTTTGATAAATACTATTCGATGTTGGGTTTAACAAATCCGTGTATAATACGCACTTAGTAAATCCGTTATCTAATGCAATTTGACTGATTTGAGCCACGCATGAGGAGGCGTAACCCTTTCCGCGATAATAAGGAGGGGTATATACAAATGCCACGCCGATAGCTGTTTGCATTTCCCTTGTATATCCCGCCATAGAGACAGGGGTCCCATTGTCTTCTAAAACATAGAGCTTTTTTGTAGATAATCGGTAGCAATATGATTTTGCATCTTGCGGGATAGACATTTCTGTTTTTCCATAACTCTTTGCTGCATTAAATGCCTCAACCCAGTATGGGAAAAAATACATATCTTTTTCATCCAGCAAGCGAACGACACCAAATTGTTTAATATCTGGGTCTACTGCCTTAAGCTCATATATGCGCTGGCTCATGGTTGTTTTAAAGGCTAATCCCTTTCGAGCGGCATATTCTTCGGCAAAATACTCCGCCAACGTTTTTTCGGTTGTCACACCGGGAATTTCATGGTCTTTCAGTCCATCTATCAGACAGTTTATAGCTTTTGGATTAATTATATTATCTGTTGCATAAAGTGTGATATTATGCGGCGGTGTCATTACAGCGGTAAGCTGTATACCGTTTGCATCCGAAATAGTTGCCATAAGCCAATTTACAGGGTCACGCCAGTCTGTTTTATCTTTCCCCTCATGTCCAATTATGATATTGCCAAGAGGAATCATATTCTGAGCCTCGTGACGCATTAACACATCATAGGTATCATTGTAAAACTCATGCACATCCATATACAACTTGATTTGCATTGTTATATCACCCTTTCATCACATCAAATAATATAAATAATCGGTAGTTCATATTTCTAACCTATACGAATTTAAAGCTTACATCTATACTCCACAGTCCTGATTTATTTATTCTTCACTTCATCAATTGCTCGATTTATTGCATGAATAACGGAATCACACCACTGATCAAATTCTTCATCTAGTACTTGATATTCGGGATGGTTTAAAATAAAATCAATTGTCTTTTTAATTCCCTGATCAAAACGAGTGGTTGCTACAAATTCCGGGACTAATCGTTTTAACTTGGAATTATCAAATACTACCGTATTTGCCTTATCTCCCAATAGACCACCTTTAAAATTATAGTTGCTACAACTATCTAAGAAAGAAGAGGCCACATGCACTGCTTTCAGCTCTACACCTAATGCACTTGCAATGCTATGATAGATCTGATTCCATGTCAAAGATTCATCAGACGTTATTTGAACTGCCTCTCCAATTGCACGAGTATTATCCATAAGGCCAATAAATCCTTTTGCAAAATCACTATTATGAGTCATTGTCCAAAGTGATGTTCCATCCCCATGGATAATAATAGGCTTACCGTCTAACATACGTTTTGCTACCTGCCAACTTCCTTTATTTCCATGAACGCCTAACGGAATAGATCTCTCATCATACGTGTGGCTAGGTCTAACAATCGTAATTGGAAATCCATTTTCTCTATACATTTTCATAAGATAATCTTCACAGGCAATCTTATTTTTTGAGTATGCCCAGTATGGATTGCTAAGAGGCGTTCCTTCCGTAATTCTATAATCTGATAAGGGCTTTTGATAAGCAGATGCTGAACTAATAAAAATAAATTGTTTAGTTTTTCCCTGAAATAATCTATAATCTCTTTCTAACTGTTCAGGAACAAACGCAATAAAATCTACAACTACATCAAAAATCATACCATCTATTAACTTTTTCATTTCTTCTTCATCGTTGGTATCACAGTGGATATATTTCACTTTATTCTCTGGCAATTCAACCTTTCGATTACCTCTATTAAGTAAATATAGTTCACAACCTTGCCCATTTAACATTTTTGAGATTGCTAAGCTAATAGTTCCCGTACCGCCAATAAATAATGCTTTCAATTTTAAAACTTCCTTTCACTGAAATTATAATTTCCGGCCAAATATTTCATTGTGCTATAGTTGCATACCCATGCTATTATCAAGTTTTGGAATCTGCATATGTAAAAGGCGCATGATTTCCTTTTGTGATTCAATAATACATTCCACAATAAATTGCATAAAGGGTTTGTCGTCTATATGAAGACTATCCTTTATTGCCATATATTGTAACACTAATTGTAGAAAAAAGGTAATGCTTTCAGCAGACTTTATCAACCACATGAATATATTCTTAGATATACAAAAATGGAACTTTACAGGTGTAAAATTGAGGAAGCAAAAAAACCCTCCCTTTTGTCATATGTCGTTGCCTTCCTTTGAACTAACTTCAAGAACAGAATTCATCCATTCACAGATGTCTACCCCATTTCTTTTTGCACCCTGAATAAGTTCTTTATGGCAACTTCTCCAATTATATAGGCCTGCAGACGGGTCAAGCGTAAGTTTGTACCATAAACAGACAGCAACCCATTTATTCACGGGTGTTTTTTTATCGCCAAGGTAAGCGTATACTCTAAGAATCTCGTTTTTGGGGTCAAATCCAAGATCAATATGTCCCAAGTCCAAAAGGAGTAATTGATGAGGAATATCTTGCAGCCATCTGTCAAGTCCAAGTGCGTAACCAAATAAAAGATGTCCAAGGCGTTTTTTCTCCGTTGATTCAATGCGTGTCGGAATACCCCACCTTAGTGTACCAATGCCATAAATCCAATTTTCAATATATCGAAAAGCGTTATGATGGCAGTCTGATCCTCCATGGATGTTGAATGATATATTCCCACATATCTTATAGATTTCTTTGTTAACCGGATCAGAAATGGTATTTAAACTATCCTTGTATTCTTCATTATGTATGTGATATATCTTTGGTAATCCAACCAATTCAGAAATCTGCGCATCAAGTCTAGAACCTTCTACAATTAAGTTGTTGTGTAAAGCAGTCATATCCTCATTGCGCCTCGTAAAATAATCGAAAGGGAGAAGCACACGTTCCAACATTAATCTCTGTAGTTTTGAAAACTTCTCAATTGGCTTAAGCCAATGGTAAGTCCGTCCGATAAAACCTTCAGCATGCGGATATTTCGCAATGAACTCTTCTTCTGATTTTCCATTAAGGTAACCTGTTAGAACAGCCTCAATTAATTTCATGCTTTCAACATGACAAGGTTGAGTACTT
>JAKSCF010000727.1 GCA_022360735.1 Clostridia bacterium | reverse complement strand
CTTATTAAAAAGAGGTTACATTATGACACTTGAAGATAAATTAAGGAAACATTCCTTTTATAAAAAACTTGGTCTAGGACTATATTTGTCCAGGACTGTATTATAACAATCATTATGTTATTAGGAGTAATCTTTATAAACATAGAACATATAAAGTTGATACTACATACAACTGCATTATATTAGGGTGGTTGGCCACACTCCTTTGCAAAGGAGGTGGTATTATGTACATAAGTTCGGCAGATATAATAACAATTTTGTTATTAGGTCAATATGTGAGCTAAAAGCACAATTGTTATAGTAACTGTATCTTGAAAGGAATTAATAAATGATGCGAAAAAATAAAGAAGTAATTTTTTATTGCTTGATCATATTATTTATATTGTTCGATACATACTTACTAAATTCATTTTTAGATAATTTCCATAGAACATTTAACCTTAATAGGATACATCTGTTTATTGTTCAGTCAATCCCAGTTATTTTTGGATTATCACTAAAAATAAGGGATTTAAGAAAATATTCAAATATTGAAGGTAAATGGAAATTTAATAAAATAAAATTGTTTTTAGTTGGAACAATTTGTATTTTTGTAATGATTGCACCAATTATTATTCCTTTTTTTACAGCAAATACTCCTAAAATTTTATTTGCGCTATCTCAATCTAAATATTTTCAAATATTGTTAGGATATACTATAGCAGATAGTTTATATAAAGAATCAATAATTTAAAAAGATATGAGATCATACTAATCTACAAAAATGAAGTAAAGATCAAACAAAATCAAAAAAAGGCTTTGCACAAGCAATATTTTTTTGCTAATGTAACAGCCCCATTTATGAATTGAAAGATTTTTTAAGTAAGACTAAAAACCACTATCAGTAACATTTTAAATTTTTCTGTTGCCAAAAGTGCATGAGGTATATTTTTAGACATTACGATGGTTTCTCCTTTTTTTACTGTAAAGGTTTCTTGATCGATGGTGACCTCGGTTTCACCATCTAGTACATATACCATTGCATCTCCTCCAGCTGAATGAGAGCTGATTTCTTCTCCTTTATCAAATGCAAACAAAGTAACGCTTAAAGGTTTACCTTGGGATAAAGTTCTGCTGACAACCCGGCCCTCTTGATACGCCACTAAAGATTCCAACTCTATTACTTTTGAAAAGTCGATATTTTTAATTAAATTCTGACTCATGATATCCTCCTTATTACTTTTGAATAAATGTAATTATCTTTCGTTATATTGATTTTAGCACTTTAAAGAATGTTCTTTACATTATTTATTATTCCCCTAAAAATCTTTCAAAATCATCTATTTTAGTCTCTATATGATTCTCTGGCCCAAACTCGCTTTTTACAATTTGGGCATTTCAAATATTTTTTATTGGGCGGCACTTGAGGCGAAACTAAATCTGTTAAAAAGGTAATATTAAATTTCGTATCGCACTGTTTACAAATATATGCTGTTGTTTTGGAATGCCATAGAACTAAAAATCCCAGAACAGTTATTGTGATGGTTATAAACAGTATGATCCCTAGAATGTTATTATTCAAAAAAATCCCTAAAGTAATAACCACTAATACAAATACCGTTATGAAAATGATGGTTAAATTTGAATCTCTTCTAAACTTTCTTTGTTTTATATTCTCTTCCATAAACTGATACCCTTCTCTCTCCATATTTGAAATGTTTTCTAGGTAATTAGCAAAGTCTATACCCTCTGATTGGTCATTTTCAACTAAAATATTGATACAAATCTCTTTTGTTTTATTCATGTTTTTAATGTTTGTATCCAATTCTTTAATATGATTTTCAAACAATAGCTTTAAATCCTCTGGGTTCTTCAATATTATTCTTATATCTTCAATTGTAAACCCTAACTTTCTCAACAATTTAATTTCTTTTAGAGTCTTGATATCTTCGTCTTGATATTCTCTATAATTGTTTGTATTGTTCCTTTTTGGATGAATCAATTCTTCTTCTTCATAATACTTTATTGTTTTCTTAGGTAATCCACAAAGGTCTGCTGCTTCATTTATTCTCATTATAATACCTCCTTTATCATAACATTACACCTGTCACCAACTGGTAAGTCAATATAAATCTTAAAATTTTCATAACTAATACATCTTTTCTATATTATAAGCAATAAAAAGATTGATAAGAAAAAATGCAATTTGTCTACAACCTAAAAGAAGCTAGGCATATCGCCCGGCTTCTTTAATTTATTTCTGTAATTAAATTTTACTTTGCAGTTTCTCCTAAGAATTGATTTAAATCATCTTCTACATTTGTCATGCCATTGATACCAAATGTCTCAACCAATACATTTGCTACGTTTGGAGATAAGAATGCTGGAAGTGTTGGTCCAAGCTTGATGTTCTTAACGCCTAGGTGAAGCAATGCAAGTAATACGATTACTGCTTTTTGCTCATACCATGCAATATTATATGCGATTGGTAAATCATTGATATCATTAAGTTCAAATACTTCTTTTAATTTAAGAGCTACCACCGCTAGTGAATAAGAGTCATTACATTGCCCTGCGTCTAGTACTCTTGGAATTCCACCAATGTCGCCTAAATCTAGTTTGTTGTAACGATACTTTGCACAACCTGCAGTTAGAATCACTGTATCTTTTGGCAATTGCTCTGCGAACTCAGTGTAGTAAGACCTAGATTTCATTCTGCCATCACAACCTGCCATTACGAAGAACTTTTTGATGGCGCCAGACTTTACGGCATCAATTACTTTATCGGCTAAAGCCAATACTTGATTGTGTGCAAATCCACCTACGATTTTACCCGTTTCAATTTCTGTAGGAGGTGCTAATCTCTTAGCATGCTCTATGATTTCGGAGAAATCTTTTTTGCCATTTTCATCTGCTTCAATCGCTTTACATCCTGGGAAGCCTGTTGCACCTGTTGTATATATTCTTTCAATATGCTCCGCTTTAGGTGGAACAAGACAGTTGGTTGTAAATAATATTGGTCCATTAAAGGATTCAAATTCTTCTTTTTGTTTCCACCATGCATTACCATAGTTGCCTACAAAGTGATCATACTTTTTGAATGCCGGATAGTAGTGAGCAGGCAGCATTTCACTATGCGTATAAACGTCTACGCCGGTTCCTTTTGTCTGCTCTAATAATTGTTCTAGGTCTTTTAAATCATGACCTGATATTAAGATGGCTGGGTTGTTTCTAACACCAATATTAACTTCTGTTATTTCAGGATTTCCGTAAGCACCTGTGTTTGCTGCATCCAGTATAGCCATTACATCTACACCGAATTTTCCTGTTTCTAATGTAAGTGCTACCAAATCATCTGCGCTTAGTGTATCATCTAGTGTTGCTGCTAAAGCTTTCATCATGAAAGCATATATTTCTTCATTTTCTTTCCCTAAGTTATATGCATGCTCTGCATAAGCAGCCATTCCTTTAAGTCCGTATGTGATCAATTCTCTAAGAGAACGCACATCTTCATTTTCAGTAGCCAAAATGCCAACTTGAATAGAATCTGCTTTAGCTTGAATCTCTGAATCTGACTCTGCTGTCCATGTAGCGGCATCATGTAAGTCATTTAAGATTACGCCTTTATTCGTCAAATCTTTCTTCATTTCTTCTCTAAGTGCCAAGCCTTTTTTAATTTGTTCAACGATCATAGCATCATTAAAATTTGCATTTGTAATGGTCATAAATAATGACTTCATTGTAAATGGGCCTGCCTCTGAACATTTTATTTCTGCTTCAACACCTAGTTGTTCTACTTGTGCAATTCCTTTTAATGTGTATACCATTAAGTCTTGGATATTCGCTACTTCTTCTGTTTTACCGCAAACTCCCTTTACTGTACAGCCTGTTCCTTTTGCAGCTTCTTGACATTGATAACAAAACATACTCATTTTTTAATTTCCTCCCTTTATTTAATCATTTAATTGATTTCATTTTTGTTATGTTTTTATCATATAGCAATTTAATGATTATTTCGGTATCCTAGGTTACCAAAATTTATTTTAAAATAAATTTGCGCAATAAAAAACGGTTATACAAGTATTTGATCCTTTACTTGTATAATCGTTATACGATGGCCTATATATTCGCTTTTAATGTTTCCATATCTAGTATTTTAAATGTAGATTTATCAAAATCAATAATGCCTTCATCCTTCATTTTGATAAGCTCTCTGGACAAAGAAGGCCTTGATACATTTAAAAATTCTGCTAATTCATTTCTTTTTAATGGGATTATAAACATATTTTTTCCTACAATATGGTGTCGTTCTAATAAATAGGTGCTTATTTTGGTTCTTATACTTTTAATCGTTAAATATTCGATTTTTCGATTAAGGTTAAGTGCCTTCTTTGATACTATTTTCAACATATTTTGTATGAGTAATTTATGTTCAATGCACATTCTGGGACAATTTCCCAGAATTCTGTCAGAAGGAAAAAATATCACTGTACAATCCGTAGAAGCAATGACAGTAGCAGGCCACTGATTCTTACCGGAAAAAGCAATCATTTCACCAAATAAATTCCCTTCACTTATTTTGGATATGATGACTCTATCCCCTGCTACATTTTCTTTTGTCACGACGACTTCCCCTTGTACCAGAATCCCTATCCCAGTAAATTCATCTCCTTCTATGGTAATATATTCTTTCTTTTTATAGGATACAATCTTTGGACTTAGACAGTTCAACATCACATTAAGCCCTTCTGCTTCAATGTTTTCAAATAATTTAACTTGATTTAATACATTTAGCCATTTAGCATACATATCAATTCCCCCGCAGTATTACTATATGAAATTATTATAGTACACTCTTTTATATAGAACAATATGGAGTATTTCTCCCAACTGCCCCCCGCCATGTTTAATGACTTTCTTTAACATGTTTTCAACTGAATTGACATGAAAAGCAAAGAGCTCTTTCAGGTAATATCGGCTTACAATTTAAAACTTCAATATAAAACGCAGAAAGTAAATAAAATAATAGAATATGCAAATAATAACTATAAAGAATAGATATGCTTATCGTTTGTTGAATATAAGATAGGAGTGAACTTTAAATATGAACATACAAAGAGTAGAAGAAATCCTTCATTCCAGCGACATTACCAAAGTGTTTTACAAAGGCTCATCTGTTTGGATAAGAAAAGTTAAAGGCAATCAAGTAGAAATTAAGGATATTTATTGTGATACAATATGCAATGTAGCAGTAGAAGATCTAAAAGAAATGCAATAAAAGCAAAAATACATTTCAAGGAGCTTGACAGTTTCAAACTAATAACGAAATATATTGCCATTGAATGCAGGTGCATGAATACAAGAAAACCATATTCATACACCTGCATTCAATTTATTTATAAGTTCAAATGGATTTACTGTTGATTTTTCTAAATTGTGCCGGGGTCATATTTTCAACATCTTTAAAAGCTCTTGTCAATGAAGAATGGTGATGATAGCCGACCATTTGAGCTATTTGTAATATTGAATAATCATGATGAATAAGCATCTCTTTTGCTTTTTTGACTCTTAAATTTTTTATATAGTCTGTTATTGAGACCTTCATCTCTTTTTTAAACCATTCACTATAATAATTAGGGTTATAATTCTCAATTTTAGCTAATGTATTTAAGCTGATCTCCTCCGTATAATGTTGATTTAAGTAGTCAATGGAACGATAATGAGAAGATTCCACCAAGTATTGATAAAAATATTGAAAAAGATTATTGACAGCATAGTGGTTGGAATCTTCTTGACAATCTTTGATCAACAAAGATTTAAGCAATTGCCACCGCTCATCCATCTCAATTAATTTACCGTCTTGATTTTTTTTCATGTCATCGTCTTTTAAAAATTCATAAGGAATATCCAGAACTAAAAACTCATTTCTAACCTTTGAATAAAAGGTATGCTCTGATGAAGGCGAAAGAAAAAAAAGTTTGTTCTCATCTATGATGGAATCCATTGTATCCGTTTCAATATTTAAACTGCCTCTGATTGGAATAATAAGTTGTCCAAATGAATGGGTATGGGTCTTCATCTTTTGTTGATACACTTTGAAATCATACTTTATACCTTGCATCAGATCTTCCTCCTTTCTCACATTATATCATACAATCTAAATCACTTATATCTCGTTAAAAAAATTCATTTTATTATAAGATTTATAGAGTTAAAAGCTTTTCAATAAAAAAATCTATATCGCCATTCCCTTTTAAATAAACAACTGCCTTTGATGCTTGGTCTTCAATTTCTGTGATAATAATAGTTTTAAAATCTAAATCTCTTTTTTCGTTTACTCTGGACGTTACGTTTTCTTCGTGCTCTTTTGCATTCAACAAAAATATTTCTACAGCTTCTCTGTTAATCTTTTTATACTTCTTTTTGAATATGATCCTAGTATTTGAAATATAAAAAAGCTTATAACCCTCCTCAATCTTTTCACCCACTAAAATCTTTTTTATATTCAAGTCATTGTCTTCACTTGCACCGGTATTATACAGATATTTCATATGCATTTGCATATCTCGGTAAATAGATGCTGTCTCAAATTGGTTGTTTGAAGCTGCATTCATCATCTTTTCTTCAATCACCGATAAAAATTTCTGCATGCAATTTTTATTAGAAAAAATCTCCGTAAGGTTTTTCTTATTGTTTTCAAAAGAATCCTTCTTCATACTTTCGGGAAAAATTTTGTATGTAAATCCATAGCTGCCTTCAGACTGAGTTATAGGATATATATTTTGGAAAAACTTAGTGACTTCTTCAAGCATCCCTTTGCTTCTGTAGGGTCCAAAACAGTCTTCTTCTCTTTCATGTGTTATGCTTATAGGTCCATATCTATTGAATTTATTGATTTTCAAATATTTATATTTTTTGTGATTTTTAAGCTGGTTATTATACATTGGTTTTAATTTCTTTATGAGTTCACATTCCATTATTAATGCTTCTAAATGTGTATCCGTTTCAATATACTCTATATCCTGTATATTAAAAATCAGCATTTTTAACTTACTCCATTCATGCTCCGTATAGAAGTAAGATTTTACCCTTGATTTTAAGGTTTTACTTTTACCTACATAGATAATGTTGCCATCATTATCCTTCATCTTGTAAATACCGGGTTTTTGAGGCATTGAATCTATTTTTTCCTTTAGATGTTTAGGTATCCTAGACAAATGAACCACCTACTCATACTTCATGCTCATG
>JAKSCF010000524.1 GCA_022360735.1 Clostridia bacterium | reverse complement strand
TTCCAATAAAACCTTCTAATACCCATCCCATAAATCTAACGCCGTTTTCAGCGGTAAGATCAGAGAAAACACTGCTGATATAAGAATCAGGAGCATAAAGAATCTTTGCTTCATCAAAGCTTGTTGCATAATATGGAAGGTATGCAGCTCCAAGACGTGAGTCTAAGGCATCTGGAACCGTAATCTGTGCAATATCCACACTGCCGATTACGATTTCTTCATATACGGTTTCATAACTTCCAAGCTGACTCGCTGGATAATATTGAACTTCTACTCTACCATCTGTTCTTTCTTTTACTTTCTCACAAGCACCATTATTAAGTCCTGTAGCGATGTGCTCTAGTGGAGCATCTGATGCTAATCTTAAAACGATAGGTTTAATTGTTTCGCCTTCGTCGCCGCCTTCGCCACCTTCATTGCCGCCGCCACCGCAGCCGGATAAAAGTGTAAGAACTAAAGCCAGTGAAAGAATAACTGCCAAGAATTTCTTGGTTTTCATAGATTTTCTCCTCCTTTGTAATTCATAAGTGAAAATTAATGTGATTAGTAAAATGCTGAAAATATAATTCATCTACAGCATTTGGTTTATTTTATGATTTTCCCCATCTTATATTGTAAGCATGTAATTAGCCCAACCTAATACAACAACAATAGTTAGGGGAGGGGAAAATCAAGAGCCCAATAAATAGATAAGAATTAGAATATTGTGAAAAATTCAAAATATGTAAATATGATAACAAATAAATGTTAAAACCCACTTAAAACAACCTTTAATTTATATAAAAAACCTTAAAATATTTTTTACACTCATTAAAGTTACTTTTCTGATACAATGAAATAGGATGTAGTTATGAATAAAAAGGAGTTTTTACTCATGTATCAATTATCTCAAAATAAATATTTACTCTTTGTACTCATCCTATTTGTATTCAATATTTCATTGTTCTATTTTTTTACGTTTACAAAGAATCGTCAAAAATATATTAGTTATTGGGGCTTAAGCTGGGTTATGTATGCATTCAGTCTTTTATTCAATATCTTTTTGATTTCCCGCCCTGATTCCATCTACTTGATAGCGGCTAAGCAAGTATGCGACTTATTTAACAGCCTCTTCTTATTAGCCGGTACCTATTTTTTTATTGGAAAAAAGTTTCCGTATTACTGGATTCAGTTTACAATTGTAAATATTTTATGGATTGCTTTAGCTGTGTATTATAATCTTCCTTTTATTACCATTACCTTATTGTCATCGGCTTTTTTTAATATCATTGCCATTGTTACAGGAATTATGCTGTTGAAATTCTGGAAAGTAAATACAATAGGTAAATTCATTATTATTTCTATCTTTTTTATTTGGGGGATACACAAAGCCTACTATCCATATCTTTATCCGGAGTTTAGAAACTCTACTTTAGGCTATGTCAGTGAAATTATATTAGCCAATCTTTTGAATTTTGGTATTATGTTAATATATTTGCAAAAAATAAGAGAAGAGTTGGTCAAAAGCGAAAAACTCTTTCGTTTATTTGCTGAAAATGCACAAGATATGATTTATGTTTTACAGTTAAATCCTAATAGGTATTTTAGATATGTCAGTCCATCCAGCCAAGATATTTTAGGTTATACACCTGAGGATTTTTATGATAATCCTAACTTGTTTTCAGAGATTATTCATCCTGAGGATAAGGAATTTTTAGAGACATTCTTTGATCCGTCGTCCTCATTTTCAGAGCCTTTTACCCTTAGATGGAAACATAAATCGGGACATTATATTTGGACAGAACAAAAGGTAAACTTCTATGAAGAAAACGGAACACAAGTTATTCGTATGGAAGGTATTTTGCGTGATATTACAGATAGAAAGAAGGTTGAAGAAAGCTTAATTAATACTGAGAAATCCAGACAAACATTACTCACTAATATTTCACATGAGCTTCGTACACCTATCACTTCAATTGTAGGATATATTGCTGAAATTAAGAACGGAAAATTTAAAAATCAAACATCAAAAGAATATATTATTGATTTAATATATAAAAAGTCTTTACATTTACAAAGATTGATACAAGATTTATTTCAGCTGACTCAATTTGAATCAGGACAGAACTCTTTTAATTTTTCCCAAATTACCGTCCAAGATTTTATCGATGAGATATTAGTTAAATATCGTTTGGATACGGTTAAAAACAATATTAATTTTGAGATATTATATGATGAGTCAAATAAATTTTTACAGTCCTATCTAATTATTGATATTGAAAGGTTTGATCAGGTTTGTTCAAATATCATATTTAATGCCATTAAATATACGGTTAGAAATGGCAGTATTAAAATCAAACTGGGATTTTATAATAATGATGATTACCTGTTGGTTTCAATTTCCGATACAGGGGTAGGAATACCATCTGAAGAAATTGAAAAGATTTTTGATCGTTTTTATCGTAGTAAATTTAATAAGCATGATTTCGAAGGCAGCGGGTTGGGACTTGCAATATCAAAAGAAATTGTAGAGTTTCATAAGGGTACAATTTGGGCCCAAAGTGAAATGGATAAAGGGAGCACTTTTTACTTTACAATACCAATTTATAAACCATAGAATTCCAGTATCAATGAATCACTCATGTTGTCTCCCAGTTACCTTGGTTACTGTCCCTGATAGGTTG
>JAKSCF010000642.1 GCA_022360735.1 Clostridia bacterium | reverse complement strand
TTTTAGGAGGCATATAGCGTATCATGAAAAATGTATATGATGTATTGAAAGAGAGAGGTTTTATTCAACAGACTACTCACGAAGAAGAGCTGAGAGAGCTTTTAGGCAAAGAGTCCGTTACTTTCTACATTGGTTTTGACCCAACAGCGGACAGCCTTCATGTCGGTCATTTTCTTCAAGTGGTCACTATGATGCATATGCAGCAAGCCGGTCATAAGCCTATTGTTCTCATTGGCGCCGGTACTGCAATGGTTGGTGATCCATCAGGAAAAACCGATATGAGAAAAATGCTGACTAAGCAAGATATCCAAGACAACGGTAATCAATTTAAGAAGCATTTCGCCAAGTTTTTAGATTTTACAGATGGAAAAGCTATTATTTCAAATAATGCAGAATGGCTGTTAGAATTGAATTATGTTAATTTTTTAAGAGACATTGGAAAACATTTTTCAGTTAATAGAATGTTGACAGCCGAATGTTTTAAGTCTCGTTTAGAGAAAGGATTGTCATTTTTAGAGTTCAACTATATGCTGATGCAGTCCTATGATTTTCTAGAGCTTTATAAGCGATATAACTGTCGACTCCAAATGGGTGGCGATGATCAATGGTCCAACATCATAAATGGTGTGGATTTGGTTAGACGCGTTCAAAACGAACAAGTATATGGCATGACTTTTACTTTGCTTACTACCAGTGAAGGTAAAAAAATGGGTAAAACAGAAAAAGGTGCCTTATGGCTGGATCCTGAAAAGACATCCCCTTATGATTTCTATCAATACTGGAGAAATGTAGATGATGCAGATGTAGAAAAATGCCTTGCTTTACTCACTTTCTTACCTATGGAAGAAGTCAGAGCATTAGGCGCATTAGAAGGTGCAGAAATTAATAAGGCCAAAGAAGCCTTAGCGTTTGAGGTGACTTGCCTGGTGCATGGTGAAGAAGAAGCGGCAAAAGCTCAGGAAGCTTCAAAAGCTTTATTTGCTCAAGGCACCAATATGGACAATGTGCCCACATATGAGGTAGAATCTTCTGTCATAGAAGCCGGCATAGATGTTGTATCGCTCCTTGCAAGTTTTAATCTTATTCCCAGCAAAAGCGAAGGGAATCGATTAGCAAAACAAGGCGGGCTTTCTGTTAATGGTGATAAGATAAACGATTCAAAATTTATGATAACAAAAGACCTTTTCAACGACGGTAAAATTCTTATTAGAAAAGGAAAGAAAAAATATTACCAATTTGTTATAAAGTAACATGGATCATGGTTGCGAAACGGCACGGGGAACTTACCTCCGTGCCGTTACTTACGCCTTCTGAAAAAACTTTTCCATTGCTTTAGGCAATTGATCTTTTATCATTTTTTTCCATACAGCTTTAAAATTCTTAGATGCAAAAAAGCCATGAATGCCTGCAAATCCACTATGCTCTACTTCCAATTTTGTTCCTTTTTTTTCTTTACTTATTTTAAAGTTAACTCGAGTTGATTCATGGCTGCCGAGTCCCCACATATAAGTTAAACTTTTATTTTCTTCAAAGTCTATAACTCGGCACTGAATGACCAACTCTTTTTTTCTTGATGTATCTCTAAGATAAAATGGGTATTCTTTTTTCAATTTGAAGTTTGTTTGCAAGCACCACTCTTTTATAATTCTCGGTGTCGTAATGGCTTGCCAGACCTCCTCAACATTATTGGCAAAAACATGTTCAACTCGTGCATTGTATTTCATCATTAAACTCCTTTTACCTGTGTTCCCACTTATTTTGATGTTTTATCGGCTCGTAATGATCGATATAATCCAAAATGTCCTTTGCATTATGACTTATATAATAATAAGATCTCATGACATTCTTGGCAAAATCAAGATCTATAATTTTGTCAAACATCTCAATTAACTCATTGTAAAATCCGTCTGTGTTTAATATTGCTATAGGTTTATTATGATATTGCAATTGTTTTAAAGTGATCATTTCAAGTATTTCTTCCAGCGTGCCAAAACCACCTGGAAGTGTGATTACCGCATCAGACCGCTCATCCATGACTTTTTTTCTGGTACGCATATCTTCTGTTACAATAAGCTCGTCACAATAATCATAAACAACACCTTTTACATTTAGAACTTTGGGAATAATCCCTACTACTTTTCCGTTATGATCATGCACGCCCTTTGCACACTGTCCCATAAGGCCCAGCTGACCTCCACCATAAAGAAAAGTATCGCCTCTTTTAGCAATTTCACATCCAAGCCGATAAGCTGCTTCTTTATATTTTTTATCAATCAGATTGCTAGAAGAACTATAAACACAAATAACCAATCTTCCACCTCCTATGGCAAATCGATTTGTTTATTTTTTCTAGATGGTCGATATACAATAAAACGGCTTCCTATACTCTGAACATATTCTGAGTGAAGTGTTGCACATATTTCATTAGCTGTATCTCTTGCATCCAGCATGCTTGCGTCTAAAAGTTTTACCTTAACCAATTCTCGTGCTTCTAATGCTTCATCAATTTGGTTAATAACATTCTGAGTTAAGCCGTCTTTTCCTATCAATACAATGGGATCCAGGCTATTAGCCAGACTTTTTAAAAAACTTCTTTGTTTTCCCGTAATCATTTTATTTTCTCCTTTAGCTCTATTTCATCAAAATAGATTTTCTTTAAGTATAATCCTTTAGCAGGTGCCGTATGTCTTGCACGCCATCTATCTTTACTTAGTATGATATCATTGATTTCATTTGCTTTAATTTTTCCTAACCCTACATCTATTAATGTACCCGCCATAATGCGAACCATGTTATAAAGAAAGCTTTTTCCTGTTACTTCTATGATCAACAATCTGCCTTGCTGAGGATGTTTTATGATTTCTTCTTGAATGTTTAGAGAATAGATTGTTCTTATAGTATTTTCCACCTGACTCTTACTACTCATAAAAGTTATAAAATTATGTGTCCCAACAAAGCATGCACCAGCTTCTTTCATCATTTCAAGGTCTAAGGGTTTACATATATTATAATAATAATTCCTAGAAAATATATCTTTTTCTTGAGTATTTAATATTTTATATTGATAGGTTTTTCCTACTGAAGAAAATCGAGCATGAAAGTCCTCATCAACTTCAATCGCTTTTCTGATATAGATATCATCCGGGAGTAAACCATTGGCTGCCTTTTTTATCTTATTAACGGGAATAGCAAAATCACCTTTGAAAGATACCCCTTGCATATAAGCATGTACCCCTGCATCCGTCCTGCTTGTCCCGTATACATCTATTTTTTGCAAACATAAAGTACTCAGTACCTTTTCAATTTCTCCCTGCACCGTTCTAGCGTTGAGCTGCCTTTGCCACCCACTAAAATGAGTTCCATCATATTGAATTTCCAACAGCACATTAGTCATGAGTATAATCCTTTCTTTATTTAACCAGTTCACCGTCATCATATACAGGATTGAAAAATACAAGTACATCCATAATAAGAACCGGTATCAATAACAAAGCTACTGCCGTGAGCAATCCTGTAGCATCTGCAATTTGTCCATAAAAATACATGATGACACCAGCTAGGCCGCCGCCCAATCCAAAAACCAATCCTGTAGCAAGGCTTGTATTTTGAGGAATAATTTCTTGTACCATGGTAATATTTGGGGTATTTCCTAATCCTGCAACAAAGCCTATTAGGCAGTAAATCAACATTTCTAAAGGTCCATATGCAAAAATGAGTCCTATTAACAGTAATGTTACCCCAAAATTAGACAAATGCATCACTTTTTTGCCGCCATAACGGTCATTAAGATATCCACCAAAAAGTGTGCCTCCTGCGCTGGTCCACATCATAACAGAAACTGCAATCCCAGCCCATAGTTCACTTACACCTTTAGATATCAGCAATTGAAAACCAAAAGCCAATAGAAAGCTTCTAAAAACTAAACCTCTCAGCACAGACACTGTAACCAATGATGTCACCCATCTTATTTTATCTTTATTAATCTTCTTTATTTTAGTATTACTATGTTCGGTTTTATATATTTCAATTTTATGAACTTTATATATAAACATTATCAATACCGTTAGTATTGTAGGTATTAAAAATAATACAAGATATTCCAATCCAAAATTTGTTACCAAAGGAATTGCAACAAATGGTGCAAACCCAACCGCAAAACTGCCTACGGTAATAAAGATAGATAGTCCGGCACCTTTTGTTTTTCCAAGCAATTGAATCATAATAGCAGAGCCTAACGGATGATACAAAGCTGATGCTAACGCTCCTAATCCTGCTACTATTAATAAAAGATAATACCCATTAATGAATCCAGTAATGCTGGTAAATATTCCTATCCATAATATAGATAGAATCAATAACCAGGCTCTTCCCTTTTTGTCTACAGCATATCCTACTACCGGCTGTGCAAATGAACCCAAAGAAATAATAACCGTGCCTATCATCGCTTGTTCAGCAAAAGTCAGTCCCATTCTTTCTTTAAATAAAAACGACAACGGAATCAATAAATTCATGAACACATCATTCATAAAATGCCCTAGACAGACTGCAAACATTTGTTTCACTTTTAGATTCGCCTTCAATAAATACACCTTCTTTTGTTTATATCATTATTTTTTGTAACTGATCTAGAAATATTTTGTAATCTTTTTCTGAGAAACTACAGAATATTACCTCCTCTATTGTATCATTCTTCTTCACAAAATTGGTAACTGCTTCTACTGCTATTCTAGAAGCTTCGTTTTTAAGATAACCGTAAACACCTGCTGAGATAAAAGGATTCTTGCAGCTAGACCTTATACACTATATTTAAGATTCTCATTCTTTTCAAATCTACTGTGGTTTATTAAGTTACACCAATA
>JAKSCF010000750.1 GCA_022360735.1 Clostridia bacterium | reverse complement strand
TTATAAGGGTATCAGCTTAGAAAATGAAAGCGAGCTCGTAAAAAAATCTCTGTTCAGAATTATCCAAGAATCATTGACAAATTCTCTAAAGCATGGGCATCCTAACAAGATAGAGATAGCGATAAAAATTGTAGGTGATAGCGATGAACGCATTTGGTTTTCAATTTGGGATAATGGTAGGGGTAATAAGGCTTTTGAAAAAGGGACCGGATTAAGGAATATGGAGAAGAGAGTTACAGCGTTAAAGGGTGAGATTACTTTTGAAAGTGATAATGGATTTT
The DNA here is from genome assembly GCA_022360735.1 of Clostridia bacterium. Next base: position 3,927 of record JAKSCF010000750.1, on the reverse strand, counting down.
ATATAAAAGGTTATATTCATAGGAGGCATGATGATTAATTTAATGATAGTGGATGACCAGCCTATAATGGTAGAGGGTCTGAAAATGATTTTATCATCTGAGGAAGGTCTAGAGGTAATTGCGACTGCTGAGAATGGCAAAGATGCCATTGATAAAGTGAGATGCAATAATCCGGATGTCATTCTTATGGACATACAAATGGAAACGATGAATGGTATAGATGCTGCCAGAATTATAAAAAGAGATTATCCCTGCATAAAAATAATATTATTAACGACTTTTAATGATGATGCGTATATAAAAGAAGGCTTTGGTATTGGTATAGACGGATATGCTTTAAAGGATGCCCAGCCAAAGGAAATTTATAAGGGGATTAAGTCCGTCATCAATGGCGGGGTTTATATCGATAGTAATGTTGCTAAAAGAGTCATTGCTCAATTAAATCATAAAACAGAAGAAAAGAAGTTTGAAGTGGATTCAAGGGTTGCGCTGCTGACAAATAGAGAATTGGAAATCGTTAAAATGATAGGCAGTGGAAAGAATAATTCAGAAATATCAGAGGAACTCTATTTAAGTGAAGGAACGGTAAAAAACAACTTGACTAAGATTCTGGATAAATTAGAATTAAGAGACAGAACGCAAGTGGCAATCTTTTCGATCAAAAATAAATTAATATAAAGTTGTAAACAAATTGAATGTAGGTGTATAAATATTCGTTTATACACCTACATTTTAATTGCAAAATATTTTATTTTCAATGAAGCCTAGTAATGAAACGAGGATGCTCTCATATAAACGTGACAAAAGTCATATATATTTTTTTAAATTAGTGATTTTAGTTACTTTTATATTGAGCATAATGAATGTATGATACTTTTAGGTGGTATGATATATCCTATCAATTATGAAGGAAGGAGTTGAAAAGGGTGAAAAATATAAAATCAAAAATAATGGTCAGTATTTTACTTTGTTTTGTACTTTTAATGACTATAGTTGGATTAATGGGTTGTGGTGGTAATGATTATGAAAGCTATTTGAGCAGTGTAGAAAAAACTAAGCAAATTAAAAGAGCCAGCGAAGAAGTAAAAATAGATGTTGCTCTTGATTTTAATTTGGAAAATTTTGATGAAGAAGCAAAGAATGAAATTAATAAACTCAAAGATATGAGTTATAAGGGAATAATGAAATATGATGATAATCAAGAAATATTTGAGAATAATATGTATACAAAGCTAGGCGGCGTAGGTTTTGATTCTACTGTTTACGGTAAAGAGGATGATATATTAATTGAGTTGACGAGTATAGGTAAATATATCAAATTAAGTGATCTGAAAGAAGAAACCAATTTTAACGATATCAATTTCTCAGACGAAACGATAAAGAAAATCGAAGATACATGGAATTCTTATGTGAATAGTGAAAATGTATTCAAAGGAGAAAATATTTTAGTAGATACACCATCCGGCGTAGTAAAAAGTAAAAAATATTCAGTAGAGTTTGGGAATGAATGGATTAATTTTCTAAATGAAGTTATGACAATTATTAAAGAAGACGCAGCCATAGAAAATTTAATGAATGATGAGAAATTTGGAGAGAAAGCGTATACTTTAGACGAAATGATTATCTTAAATACTGAAGAGGCAGAAGTAGAATACCTTATTTATGAAGCTTTTGTTGATGCGGATGGGTATGTGGTAAAAGAAGATATGAGGTTTAAAATTAATTATGATGATCCATACTTTAAAGGTGTTACTTTTGACCTCAGCGGTTTACTTTATAATATTAATAAAGAACAAAAGATTAAATTTCCTGAAGTGTCCGATGCTGAAATCTTAGATGTCAAAGATTTCTCAACTGAAGCACCTGTTCTGTTTGACATGATGAACTAAAAAGGAGGTAGTCATGGATTTATTGAGAGTAGAAAACTTAAAAAAGAGTTATGGCAATATTAACGCTGTTAATGACATAAGCTTTGTTGTTGAAAAAGGAGAAATCCTAGGTCTGCTTGGACCAAATGGGGCGGGAAAATCTACAGCAATTTCTATGATATCAACTCTTTTTCACCCTGATAGCGGGGATATATTATTTAAAGGAACCAGTATTGTTAAAAAACCGAAATGCATACAAGAACGATTAGGTATCGTGCCTCAAGATATTGCTTTGTACCAAAATATGAATGGTTATGACAATCTTAAATTTTGGGGGCAGGCCTATGGCTTAAAAGGAAAGAAACTAAAAGAAAGAATTGTGGAAGTTTCTGAAATCATAAGTATTTCAGATCGATTAAAAAATAAAGTGAAGACTTATTCGGGGGGAATGAAAAGAAGGTTAAATATTGGGGTAAGTTTATTGCACGAACCTGAATTATTAATAATGGATGAACCGACTGTTGGTATTGACCCTCAATCCAGGAACCATATATTGGATACGGTTAAAAAACTGAATCAGCAAGGTATGACGATTATCTACACTTCGCATTATATGGAAGAGGTAGAGGATTTATGCAGGCGAATAGAAATCATGGATGAAGGAAAAATTATTGCATCAGGCAGCAAAGAAGAACTGATCAATATCATCAGTGGACAGAAAAAAGTGAAGATTGGATTTGATGTTGTCATGCCGGAATTGGTAGAAGCGGTTAAAGACATATCCTATGTAGATAATCTGCGCACAGATGGCGAAACCATCTATTTTAGTATTAAAAATGGAGAGAACTTGATTGAAGATATTGTCATGAAAACAAAGAATCTTAATGTTAAAATGACGACATTAGATATAGAGAAGCCCAATTTAGAATCCGTATTTTTATACTTGACCGGAAAAGATCTAAGGGATTAGGTGAAGCGATATGAAGATATTAAAGCTTATTTTAAAAGATTTAAGATCAGTATTTACGGATCCTAAAATAGTCGCTATATTGGTTATTATGCCAATGGTATTGACATCTATCCTTGGGCTGGCTTTATCCGGTGTGTTTTCTAATGAATATACCGTTCATCCATTTAATATTGCTATTGTGAAACAATACGACAATCATAATTTTAAAAGCAGATTTGAAGATACCATTAGCCAGTCTTTTTTAGGGGCCGGTATCTCAGAAGATGATATAAAAGCCATGTCAAAAGGCATAGCCGATATAGATATCGAAGCTGTTTTTTTCGAAGAGTTTTTTGGTTCTGAAGAGATAAAAGAAATGGTGCACTATGATATTGTGGGATTCAATACAGCCATGAGAGGTTTAGAAAAGGACACCTACTCTGCCGCAATCGTCTTACCGGAGAATTTTTTAATGGATTCATACATTAATATGTTAACCCCTTTTAGGAATGAAATTGAAATTCAAGTCTTTAAAAACCCTAATAATAGAATGACAGCATCCATCACAGAAGATTTAATGAAAGCTTATTCAGATACCTTTTCTTCACTAACGATTTCAAAGAATGTATTGGTTCAACAATTTGCCAAGTATGATATGTTGGATCAAGGTATGCAGCAAATGGATGATTTTATGGAAGCATTTTCTATGAATGAAAACAATATGGATATTGAAATCGTACCCATTGAAGGAAAAAAGACCATAGGTTCCATGTCCTATTACGCTATCAGTATGATGACTTTGTTTTTGCTTTTTTCTGCAGCACAAGGCAGCACGTTATTGCTTGATGAAAAGAAAAGCTATACCTTACAAAGGATGATGGTAGCCGGTTATAAGCATTATCAAATCGTAATGGGTAAATATATAGTGGTTTTTGCAATAGCTGTTTTACAGATGATGAGTATGATGATTTATTCAAGGATAGCTTTTAATGTTGTATGGGGCAATCTCTCATCTGTTTTAGTGGTTGTGATTTTATCTGCTTTTGCAATTGCAGGATTGGGAACCCTGTTTAGTGTGATAACGTTAAAAATGGGCAATTATTCATTAGC
>JAKSCF010000746.1 GCA_022360735.1 Clostridia bacterium | reverse complement strand
TTTTTATACTTATAAATTTACCAATGTCGTGCAAAATAGCCGCAATTTGCAGCAGCAGGCGATCCCGATCATCCATTCCATGGATATTTTTTAATTTATCAAAAAACATTAGGGAGAAATTCTCCACTACCTCAGAATGTTCCTGGTCATATTTATAGATCTCAGCTAATGATTTGGCACTGGCAATGGTATTTTTCTTGATTTCCTGTTCCATTTCCGGAATCTCATTTGAAAAGAGCATCTCTCTTAAAATGCTGTCATAAACCGTAATGATGGGTGAGATAATGCTTTCAACATGAGTAAGATTAAGCAGCTTAATATAAATAATCAAAGCAGGAAGTATGACTTCGGCTTGATAATTTGAGAGATGATATTCATCTTGCAGTTGTTTAGGAGATAAATCCTTAATCTTATTAAAAAGCTGTTTTAAATCATCACTATGAATAATAAACGTATTGTTCTTTTCTTGTATGTTACACATTCTAGCAACTACTTTAAATAACCTTCCGGTTGCTATAAAGGTTTGAATAGATTTTGTAGGAATGAGTTGATTCAGAATATCAATAAAAGAGTTTAGATACTCTTTCAAAACAATATGAAAGTTGTTAGTATGGTCTTGAATATCGGATAAAATTTCACTAAGCTTTATGGAGCCGATTTGAATATCCCGCGTAAATCGAATAAGGCTTTCTTCATGGTAAAGGACTTTAACGCTGCCGGTACCGATATAAACAATGAGTGATTTACTTTGTGAATAGTCAGGATGATTACGATATTGTCTATATATTTCTTTATAAATATATGCTTTTTCTATAGAATCTTCAAGAATATTGACACGATGACCGGTCTTGAGAATAATTTGGTCAAAAATATACTCTTTATTAACAGCCTCTTTTAAATCGGCCGTTGCGATAATCGTATAACGCTTGATGTGATAATCTTTAAGAACAGAAATAAAATTATTGAGTGTGCTAATTAATTCCGATACTTTGTCGAAGCTGATTTTACCCGTAGAAAAAGTATCGTTACCAAGGTTTAAAGGATATTCAAGGTATTCAACGATACTGATTTTTTCACCCTTTACTTGGCAGATTTTAAGAATGACCATATTTAAATCAATGTAAATAATTCCAGAAATATTGACATTAGAATCCATATACCTTCACCTTTTTTTTATTAGTATACAACTATTACGTTAAAACAATATTAAATCATTCAAATTTTTTGAATTGTTTGATATTACAACACAAAAGAGAATGATTATGATAATAAGTCATTTTACATAGTTTTTACGTAAAATTAACATGAATACCTATAGAGTTTTCTTATAATGTTGATATTATACAATGTTTTAGTGAAATAGATTAATAACTTAACCACTATGTACGGAGGTTTTCATTATTATGAAAAAGAAAGTATTGTTTATCTGTATCCACAATTCTGCCAGAAGTCAGATGTCAGAAGAGTATCTTAAAAAATACGGAGAAGATCAATTTGAGGTTGAAAGTGCCGGACTTAAACCTTCATCTATTAATCCCCTGGTGGTAGAGGTAATGAAGGAAGAAGGAATAGATTTATCAGAAAAGAAAACTCAAAGCGTATTTGGTCTTATTAAAACACAGAAATTTTACGGATATGTTATAACTGTATGTAACCGGTCAATGGAAGAAGATTGTCCAACCTTTCCGGGGATGCCAAAAAGGATGCATTGGGATTTAGAAGATCCGGAAAAATTTACCGGAACGGATGAAGAAAAGCTTGAAAAAGTCAGGAAACTCCGAGACAAAATTAAGCAGCTTGTACTACAATTTATTGAAAACGAAGCAGATTAATAAAAGCATAATATACTCAAACTTTATCAATAGAGGCTGCAAAACAGGGGCAGAATTTGATGCCCCTGTGCTGTATCCCACTTTTATGATGGTCTTAATAAGATTTATGTATAATAAAATAAAAAGATAAAAACCCATTATTTACTAAAAAAATTTTTCATTTTTTCTTTTAAAGGTGTATTCGTACAATCTTTTTCACACATTTCTATCAGCAGGCTTGCAACAGTTTCATTTCTCTCACCCCAGTCACCAGTTATTCTTTCAGCGCCGGTTACTAGAACAAATACATCTGTTTTTTTATCTTCATTCTCTGTCAACTTGATATAAAATGCTGTATACCCGCCACCTTCAGTGAAAAAGGAGGTAAAAGTAACACCGCCAAAGGGAGAAGTGACCCCCATATAAATTTTAACCCTAAGCCCTTCCATAGTCCTCAACTCTTCAGTATGTTCAACTTCCCATTTAAGACCGTTGAAATTAAAATTGAGTTGTTTCTCAACTTCTGGAAGTGATTGATTGCAAGTATTTTGAATAATTTTACCTATTTGTTCCAATTTAATTTCCTCTCATTCTTTTTTTATTGGTGTAATTTCAATAATTTCAAATCTATAAATACTTTTTTTT
>JAKSCF010000539.1 GCA_022360735.1 Clostridia bacterium | reverse complement strand
TAGCATTAGGTGTTCTACAATTGGGATTTGTAGGACTCTTTAGTGTGATATTTGCATTTGTGATTGAAAAACCTACATTACCAACTTCCTTGTCTTCTTGGCTGGCTGTTATTTTTTTGAGTATTTTTTGTACGGCTGCTGCATTTATTATACAAACAACAGCGCTAAAATATACAACATCAGTTCATGCAGGTTTAATCTTTACTTTTGAGCCTGTGATTGCGGCAGTTATTGGCACAATTTTCTTAGAGGAAGTATTAACCCTCCGAGGATATATCGGTGCAATTCTCATGCTGATAGGCATACTCATTATAGAGATAGATATGGATAGGATAATAAGAAAATACATGAATACTAAAAAAGAGGTAGAACAATAGTATCCCAGATTATTCATGAATAATCTGGTAATATTAAATATTTGTTAAAAAGACAAAATATATCGAATGTTGCATTTATTTGTTTGAAATGAAGCCTTACAAATGTTAAAATATTCTTATTACTTAATTTTAAGAGTATGTGAGGTGATAAGATGCCAGGGAATTATGAAGATTTAAGTGATCTTCAAATTGATGTTTTAAAAGAGATCGGTAATATTGGAGCAGGAAATGCTGCCACTACGTTGTCTTCAATGCTTTCAAAAAAAGTTGATATGACTGTACCTCACGTTAGGATTGTAGACATACAAGAAATATCCCATGCACTGGGTGGACCGGAAAATTTGGTGGTAGGTATTCTTTTTACTATATCTAATGATATTGAAGGCATGATGATGTTTATACTGGAACAGAAATTTGCACACCTCATCATTAATGAGTTAATGGGGAAAGATTTAAATGATTTTGCCGAATTAGAGGAAATGGATATATCTGCACTAAAAGAGATTGGAAATATTATGGCAGGGTCCTATGTAAATGCTATATCTGGTCTCACAAACTTAAATATTAATATATCAGTACCGAATATTGCGTTAGATATGGCAGGTGCTATACTCAGTGTTCCGGCAATTATGTTTGGAGAAGTTGGGGACAAAGTTCTTTTTATAGAAGAAGAATTTATTGGTGAAGGAGAAAATGTTAATAGTTATTTAATGCTTATACCAGAAATGGAATCATTACATAAAATATTAAAAGTGCTAGGTGTAGAAATATGAATAAACCAATCGTCATTGGAATATCAGATTTAAATGTAGCAAAACCTCCTGATACCCTAATTACTTATGCTTTGGGATCATGTGTGGGTATATGTCTATATGACAAGCAAACCAAAGTCGCAGGACTTGCTCATATCATGTTACCTCTAAGCACAGAAGCAAAAGATAAAAGCAATATTAAGAAGTTTTCCGACACAGCGACTTTGGATATGATTAAAAAAATGGAAGCCCTGGGTGCAAGTCGTACGCGAATGACCGCTAAAATTGCCGGAGGGGCTCAAATGTTTGAAATACAGACAGGAAATGAGTCGTTTAATATAGGAAAAAGAAATGTTATAGCAACAAAAAAGGTATTAAGCGCCCTAAATATTAAAATCGTTGCAGAAGATACAGGTTTAAACTACGGGCGGACCATAGAATTTTGCTCTGCAACAGGCATATTAAAAGTAAAAAGTATTGCTAAAGGCATAAAAGAAATCTAAAAGAGAAATTGATAAGAAGACAAAATATATGTCTTCTTTTTTTTTATCCAAAGCAACAAATTGCATGAATTTTTTATGACTTAATATGAGGGTTTCGTATTAAATTTACCAGATGGTGCAATAAATTGGTAATACATGTAAAAGATAATATAAATAATGACAGCTATTTAATACAAAATTTTTATGATAGGAGTATTACAATGAGTATTAATATACAGTAGTACTTTTTATTGAAAAAATGATAGGGAGCTTATTCTATGCAATCTAAAATACAAATGATGATTATAGGTAGAGTTAACAAAAGCATGCAAGAAATAATGAGAGACCTAACAGAGGAGGATAAAATTGAGATAGTAGATGCCTGTAATGATTGTTTATTAGGCATTAAAAAAGCCAAATCAAAAAAAGTAGATATTATTTTACTGGATATAGAAGTTGAAGGCATCAATGATTCCAGTGCAACAGCTCTAATAAAGATGAATTTCCCTAATACACTTATAATAGCCCTTGCATACGATAAAAATAATGGAAAACTAAAAGAAGCATTAGTTAGTGGTGCAGATGAATATATTGTACAACCTTCCAAAAACGAATTGGTCAAAACCATTACCCATTTATTTGAAAAAGAAAGCATGAAAAATCAATCCAACATGGATGAACCATCAAAAATAATTAGTGTTTTCAATACAAAAGGTGGTGTAGGAAGGAGTATATTAAGTGCAAACCTTTCCATTGCATTAAAGCACTTGACACAAAAACCAGTGGGGCTTATGGACTTAGATTTTGAATATGGGGATATTTCTCTTATCATGAATATCTGCCCTCAATTTACATTGCAAGAAATAAAAGAACAGCTACCGCATTTTAATCAAAATAGTGTTAAACAGTATTTTATAGAGCACTATTGTGGAGTGGATGTCTTTACAGTATTAAATGAAGGACAAGATATGGCAATTTCTGATTCAGAGTTACTCAACATACTCCTCTGGGCTAAGACGAAATATCAATATACTTTAATGGATATGTTACCGGTTCTCAGCCCAATGAATATGACAGCATTAAGAGCATCGGATTATATATTGCTCATGACCACCTTAGAACTTTCTTCTATCAAAAATACGGTACAAGCATTAAATGCTCTTAAGTCACTTAATGTCAATTCAGAACATATATATATTGTATTAAACCGATTTGAACGTCATCTGGGAATAGGTATTGATGAGATTAAAAAATTTGTGGGAAAAGAGGATGTATTCATTATACCGGAAGACAAAAAGACAGTAGTTCAATCTGTTAATTCAGGAAGACCATTTGTAATGAGCAAAAAAAATGCATCAATTTCTAAAAGCATTATGGATCTAGCTAGAAAGGTTATTTCAGAAAATGAGAAATGGGGGGTAAGGGATGAAATCAAAGAGATTGGAGGCCGACAATAGAAAAAAGGGTATGCAGAAACAGGTTGAGGCAGTATTGGATAAAATAGTAGATGAAGAAAAGGTTAATATGACTGAACACGAAAAGCAGAAAATTATATCACAGACGGTAAAAAAATTGGAGTGTGAATAAAATAAAAAGTTGGTTTAAAAGGGGTTTTAGTACAAAACTAAAACTTTAAAAATCACTATTCAGATGATTGGTTTGGGTAGTGATTTTTTATTGTTAAAAAATATTCATTAATGAATAATATTATTTGATGATGAATAATCTTCTTAAACACTGAAAAATAAAGATTTGAAATTAAAAGAAAAGATATAATATTCATTTGCAAATAAAACAATAATAGAGACGCAATAAAAAACATGTTTTTTTAAACGTTTTGAGGGCTGGCATATTTTGTGCATTATTATATAAGTGCGCGCAGAATAAAATTATAGGAGGTTAATATGGAAAATATGAAGCGGAAGTCAAATATTGATTTTCCAATTACAATAGCAAGTGTTACAAGTGTTTTTATTATAGTTGCATTTATGGCAATGTTACCGGAAACTACTACCAGTGTCATCATGAAATTATTTACTGTCACTACAGATTCTCTTGGCTCAT
>JAKSCF010000744.1 GCA_022360735.1 Clostridia bacterium | reverse complement strand
TAAAATATATGATTTGATGGATTTATAAATAGATGAATTGGTGGGGTTGATAAAAAACTCTTCTTTAATTTCTTCATTAATTATTTTTTTAAACTCATCGATTAAACTGTCTACCATATATTTGCCTGTGATAGCAAAGCTGTATTTCAGAGCTAATTTGTTCAGATTAATGAGCTTTAAATCTTTATCGAAGATCATAAAACCAAAATGCATATTTTCTTTGCTCTTATTAAACAGCTCAATTTCATCCTTTAGCTTACGATTTTCTTGTATGATTTGATATTGACTGGAGAAAATTTCACAAATATAATGAGCGATTTGACGTTCTCTATCGGTGAATTTTCCTTTTTCTTTCTTGCGTAAAATCCTTATGCCGTCACCTCTTGGATTGATGATTAGAGCCATATTATAATATAAATCATTATTGATTAAAAAATCATAGTATTCAATATTTTTGTAGCCGCCTTCTTCATAAATGTCTGTTAAAACAATGATTTGCTCGGTTTGATTCGTATACTGGTGTTTATTTAAATACTCAATAATAAGATCCTTTTTTTGATAAAAATTGATATAGTCTTGAATTAAACTATCTGTAACATTATAGCCCACAACGTCTTCTACAAAGCCGCTGTCGGAATAGGTAAAGAAAGTACTGAAATTGAAGTCAAAAATATCATTCAATAAGCTGAGGACATAATACTCGAAATCATGAGATTTACTTTTTCTAAGTAATAAATTAAATTCAGTTAATTTTTTATAGTCGTTATCATTTAATAAGTTGTTCATAAATATTCACATCCTTAATCACTAATATTTAAAACACTTAAAAATGTAATACCATTAATTATACTGCATAAAGAGCTATTTTTCAACTTAAAGGTGTGTGAGTTGAATCCGAATTCGTTGAAACATGCCATTTTTTTTGATAAAATATTCTCTAAAGGACAAGCTATTTTTATTAATAAACTTATTGTGGATAAAGGGGTATCCCTTTATTTTATTTTTTGCCATAGTTCACGTATTTGGCTTGGCATAAGCGTAAAACAATTGCACCTAAAATGGATGTGGTAGTACTTTAGAGGGGGAATAAATAGTTACAATGAGGGATAGCTAAATTAAATGAATTTTGAGATAATAATAAAAATTGTGAAAGTAAGAACTGTTTAACTAATTTCAATATCATAAAATGTCTATTAAAATAATCTATTCGTAATTTCCTAATAAAAATTAATTGAAAGTCAAATACCACATGAATCCACACGTTTATAAGAATCAAACTTAATTTTAAACCGCTTATATAACTACGAATAGTATGGTGTAACCACTTAAATATTCTGAATATATTGAAATTGCTTACTTGATTGAGGTGTATAGGTAACAGAAGAAAAGGAGTGTATAATCGTTTGAATTTTTTAAAAAAGCTTAATCAATTCATTAAAAAAATGGAAAGAATAATTATTGCATATGGAATTATATTTATATCCCTAATATTGATTAGCAATGTCATAACACGACAGTTTTTTAATTACAGCTGGAAAGCAGCAGAGGAAACAAGTATTTTCTTACTCTTCGGGGTAACCTTTATGACGGTAAGTTATGCTGCACGAACCGGAAAGCATATTACAATGACAGCTGTCTTAGATATGGTTCCTCATAGATTTAAGAAGGCAATGATGATTATTAACGCAATAGTAAGTGCGATATGCCTGCTTGCAATAGCAAGATTAACCTGGAATTATGTTATGGATGTAAAGGCATTGGGTAGAATTACACCTGCATTATCCATACCGGCATGGTGGACGATCATAGTAATGCCTGCAGGGTTTTTCCTATCGGCTATTCAATATGCTATCACTTTTGTTTTAAATATTAAGTATAAAGATAGAATTTATATGGGTTCGGAGCAAACCTACGGAAGCTCTGATGCCGACATTACTTTATAAAAAATAAAAATGATAGAAAGGATTTGCATGCAATGATTATATTATTACTAGTCGCTATGTTTGGTTTTTTAATTCTTGCCTTGCCTATGTTTTTAGGTATGATTGTAGGGCCCTTTGCAGTAATGATGAAATATTATCCTAATTTTGAATTAACCAATATTGTATCTCAATTTACAGCAGGGGTAAATTCATTTGTTTTACTTGCTGTGCCTATGTTTATATATGCAGCTGAGATCATGAGCGCCGGTCAAACTGCTCAAAGGCTGCTTAATTTTGTTGGAAGTCTTGTAGGGCATGTAAGAGGGGGTATGGCCATCACGACTGCCGGGACATGTACTATATTTGGCGCTATATCCGGATCGACTCAAGCGACTTTAGTTGCCATAGGTCGACCAATGCGTCGTCAATTAGAAGGGTTAAACTATTCTACGTCTCATTCTATCGGACTTTTAATGTCCGCTGCTAATATTGCGTTATTGATTCCACCCAGTATTGCTATGATCATGTATTCCGTATTAACAGGCGTATCCGTTGCGGAAATGTTTATAGCAGGGATTGGACCCGGATTAGTGTTGTTTGCCTTGTTTGCTATTTATGAATTTTTTATTGCCGGTGTTAAAGGCATAACTCCCACTGAAAAAATGACATGGGGTGAAAGAGGTAAAAAGTTTAAGGAAGCCGCCATACCTCTGGGATTTCCGGTACTGATATTAGGGGGAATATATACGGGTATTTTTAGCCCCACCGAAGCAGCAGCAGTATCTGTTATTTATGCTGTTGTGGTAGAAAAGTTCATATACAAAACTGTATCGTGGAAAGATTTGGTAGATATTGCTTTTTCAACAGGTGTGGTTACCGGAACGGTATTTATATTACTATCTGCAGGGGCTGCCTTTTCATGGGTCATCACCTTTGCATCTATCCCGCAGACCATGATCAAAGCTTTGCTTGGAACAGATCCCAGTGCCATAGTCGTGCTGCTAACAGTCAGTGGGTTCTTCTTCTTGGCCTGTATGTTTGTTGATTCTATACCGGTTATATTAATACTAACACCAATATTTTTCCCTGTTGCACTTGAAGCAGGTGTTGATCCAATACATTTAGGGATGATTGTTACACTTCAAGCTGCAGTTGGTGCAGTCACACCGCCTTTTGGCTGTAACATATTTACGGCTTCAGCAATATTTGACCAATCATTTAAAACGGTTGTACAGGGATTATTACCGTACCTGATCATATTTGTATTTGCATCGTTGCTCATGATCTTTGTACCGGAGATCGCATTGTTCTTTAGAAATCTTGCCTTTTAAACATGGATAACTAAATGATTGAGTTGTCATGTTAAGGATATATTAAAGGAGGAGGGAATTTAATAATGAAAATTAAAAAAGTATTATCGTTATTACTTATATTTTTAATGGCTGTAATGGTTTTAGCAGGATGCGGCGGCGGAGCTGTTGAAGAAGAAGAGCCTGCTGAAAGTGGTCAAGAGCAAGCAGCAGAACCTGTAGTTTGGAAATATGTTCATCAAGAATACCCCGGAGACTATCAAGATATCTATGCACAATATTTTAAAGAAATCATTGAAGAAAGAACAGATGGACTAATACAAATAGAGGTTTATCCGGTTGGACAACTTGGCGATGCAATGGTAGGAACCGAGTTGATTCAAAATGGTGGTGTACAGTTAGGAATAACAGATCCCGGAACTATGGGTGCTTTCTTAAAAGAAGCTAATTTAATGCTATTACATTTCTTGCTTCCCGATGACCTTACAAAGACTCAAGACTTCTTTGATAATAGTAATACGATGAAGCTTATGAATGAGCTGCATTATGAGAAAAATCTAAAGGTTATTAGATGGGCACCGCAGGGATACTTTGTATGGACCGGTAATAGACCTTTACAAACGCCAGAGGATTTTGTCGGATTTAAAATGAGAACCATGACTGCGCCAATTATTGCCGCAAGTTTTGAAGCATATGGTGCAAGTGCAACCCCAATTCCTTATGCAGAAGTATATTCAGCTTTACAACTTAACATGGTAGATGGACAAACCAATCCATTGGTTGCTGTTGATAATATGAAGTTTTATGAAGTATGTGACTACGCCACATTTGCAAACTCAGATATTTACAACTTTACTTTTGTTATTAACAAAGATCTATGGGAATCCCTTGATGCAGAAACTCAACAACTCATCATTGATGTGGATAAAGAAGTCAATGAAAGATATACTGCCGGTCTTTCTAAAACAGATCAAGAAATCTTAGACAGATGGGAAAGTGAAGATCTAATAGAAATCGTTCACATTACAGACGAGCAGAGACAAACATTCTTTGATTTAAGTCAATCCGTATATGATAGATATAGAAAAGAAGGCGGTGACCGTGCCGGCGATTTACTTGATTTATATTATGAGGAAATTGACAATTATAAGTAAGCAGTCATCAGCCTAATCAGTGGGGAAAGGTTATTTGGTTCATAAGCTAAATAATCTTTTCTTGATTTTATTATAAACGGTAGTGTAACAATAGTTAAGCGGTAGTGTAACAATTGTTCAACCACTGTTCAACCATTATTAAAGATAGGAGATTAAAACATGATTTATAAAGCAAAAAAAGGACAAATGAATTATGGCGAGGCAATAGGGATACTACTATTAGACTTTGTTGCTCCTTTTATACCGGGTGATGTAGGAAATGCTTCGACTTATCACTACCCAGTTAGATACAAATTAGTAGAAGGATTAACATTTGACAGACTACTAAATAAAGATAAAACGGCTTTAGATATTCTCATAAAGGCTGCAAAAGAACTTGAAAAAGACGGTGTCCGTGGGGTTACAGCAGATTGTGGCTTTTTTGCATTATTTCAAAAGGAAATAGCGGACGCACTGGATGTACCGGTTTTCTTATCCAGTTTACTTCAAGGTTCCTTTATTTCAACCATCGTTGGAAAAGGTAACAAAGTGGGTGTTATTAGTGCTGTAGGCAGCAGCCTGGATGAAACGTTTTTCAATGCAGTGAATGCTGATAAATCAGATTTTATTGTTAAGGGATTAGAGGATACGGAGCATTTTAAAAAATTTGGTATTGAAGAGAGCGGCGTACTGGACACTGAGTTAATTGAAGGAGAGGTAGTGACTGCAGCTAAAGAAATGATAGAAGAGAATCCTAATATTAAGGCAATTTTACTTGAATGCAGCATGTTACCGCCTTATGGTAAGGCAGTACAAGATGCGACAGGACTTCCTGTATTTGATTTTATTACAATGATTGATTATGTGTTTTCGGCAGTTGTTAAAAAAAGATATGATGGATTTTTATAAAACTATAAGATTGCTAAAACGGCAGGGTTTTTGCCTTTTAATATAAATAAGATACGTGATGTCAATCAGAATCAATACTTAATGATGATGCAAGAGAAAGGTGAACAATATGAACAAAAAATTTGTTGGTCCGGACGCTCTTATGAGGCGTGCAATGCTTAAGGGATGTGGCTTTTCTGATGATGAGATACAAAAAAAACCACATATTGGAATCGTAAATACTTATAATGAAGGTGCACCAGGTCATACGCATCTTAAACCACTTGTTGAAGCTGTAAAACAAGGGGTTTGGGCTAATGGAGGAATGCCTTATGAGTTTGGTGCACCATCTACCTGTGGTGATATGATAGTAGGGGAAGAAGAACTAAAGTATGAACTTGCAGGCAGAGATGCAGTTGCCATGGGCATTGAATATGTGGCAACAGTCCATCAATTTGACGGATTAATTGTATTTGCCAGCTGTGATAATATCATACCTGGAGTTGCCCTAGGAGCCATAAGAACAAATGTCCCTTCAATCGTTGTAACCGGTGGACCCATGCTAGTGGGTGAATTTGAAGGTCAAGAACTCCTTCCTATGGATGTTGCTCCGATGACAGTGGGAGCAGATCCTGAAAGTCAGAAAGTAAAAGATATTGAAAACATCTGCTGTATGTGTGGCGGCGCATGTTCAACCATGGGTACTGCCAACAGCATGCAAATTATGATGGAAGTTCTAGGCTTAAGTTTACCGGGTACAAACACTATTCCCGGGGTTTATGCCGACAAACAAAGAGCAGCAAGAGCGGCTGGAAAGCGTATCGTTGAATTAGTAAAGGAAGATTTGAAGCCTAAAGATATACTGACCAGAGCAACATTCTTAAACGCTGTCATTACTAATATTGCAATGGGGGGGTCAACAAATCTAATCCTTCACCTAATTGCTTTAGCAAGGGAAGCCGGAGCTGAGCTTACAATAGATGATTTTGAGAAATATGGTAAAGCAATACCTTGTATTTGCGGTGTAAAACCGGCTGGAAACTATCATATAGTTGACTTCCATAACGCCGGTGGTGTACCCGCAATGTTAAAAACATTAAAATCTTTATTACATCTGCAATCAAAAGTGGTATCCGGAGAAACAATCGGTGAAGTAATCCATAAAGCAGTCATTAAAAATCCGGACCTCATCAGAAGCTTAGATAATCCAATCAGCTCAGATGGTGGATTAACGATTCTAAGAGGAAATCTTGCACCCGGCAGTGCAATCATCAGATCTTCTTCAGTGCCTGAAAGCATGAAGAAGTTCTCAGGCCCTGCTAGAATATTCCACAGAGATCAAGATGGCGTGAAAGCAATTCTGGAAGGTAAAATCAAGCCGGGGGATGTTATGGTTGTTAGATACGAAGGGCCTAAGGGTGCCCCGGGTATGAAGGAAATCATGTTAAGTACGGATGCTTTGGTAGGCTTAGGTCTGGATACCAGCGTTGGCCTGATTACAGATGGTAGATTCTCTGGATTCAATCGAGGCCCTATTGTAGGACATATAACGCCGGAAGCTTATGAAGGCGGGCCTTTAGCATTGGTTGAAGAGGGAGATATCATCTCTGTAGATATAAAAAATGCAACCCTTACAATAGACGTAAGTGATGAGGCATTAAAAGCACGTAAAGAAAAATGGACTAAACCCGAACCAAAAGTAAAACAAGGGATGATGCATATCTATGCTCAGCTATGCCGATCTGCTGAAGAAGGCGCAGGCATGACGCTGTAGTGAATAGGAGGCTGCAAAATGAGAATAAGAAATTCCATTAGAGTTGTAGATACACATGGATGTGGTCATACCTGTAGAGTGGCTATAGGAGGAATTCCCACACTTTACGGAACCACTGTAGAAGAAAAAATGAATGATATGAAGGAGAACCATGATCATATAAGAAGAATGTTGATATGTGAACCAAGAGGCTATCATGGCACATATGGTGCAGTTATTGTAGATGCCACAACACCGGAAGCCGACTTCGGCGTATTTTTTATGGAAACAGCCAACTATGTACCTTACAGCGGTGTAAATTCAATAGCAGTAGGAAAAGGTATGATAGAAGTAGGCATCGTAAAAGCAGTTGAACCGGTTACCAAAGTTGTTATGGAGACTTGTTTAGGCCTTGTTACGCTTGAGTATAAAGTAGAACACGGACATGTTCTCGAAGGAACTGTAAAAAATATGCCATGTTTCTTATTACAAAAAGATGTAAAAATTGATTTACCGGATGTGGGAGAAATTGAGGTTGATATATGCTTTGGTGGTGCATTTTATGCTATGGTCAACGTTGACGATCTTGGGCTTCAAGTAGGTCGAGCCAATATCGATGAGTTGATTCATATTCAACCCAAGGTTACGGCGGCTGTGAAAGCGGTAACTAAGGTTAAGCATCCTGTAAGTGGTTTTGATATTTTTACCAATGTTATTTTCTATCAAAATCCAAAGAATGAAGGCGAAGTGTACAAACACGTCGATATTTATGGCGTTAAAGAATGGGATCGGTCACCATGCGGCACAGGAACTTCTGCGAGAATGGCGCAGCTGTATGCTAGAGGGAAAATGGGATTAAACGAAGAGGTAATATTTGAAGGTGCAACCGGTACACAGCTAAGAGGGGTTATTTTAGAAGAGACTGAAGTAGGAGGCCAGCCGGCAGTACTTCCACAATTTACCGGGAAGGCGTCTGTAATAGGCCTCAATAACCTTATTTTAGAAGAAGACGATGTTATTGACGGTGGTATTATTCACAATGTATAGAGAAAAATAAATTCCCAACTATGGGAAAAGTTCTAATGTTGGGAAAAAATAGTGCCATTATTGGGAAAAACGCTCTTAGAAAATATTTTCAAGAGCGTTTTGAATTTTTTGAGTTAAATTTATTAAAGTTCAAGTATTGAAATTAAAGCTTTTACTGAAGTCTAAAAATATTTAACATATAAATTTTTATAGACTCGTTTAATTGGCATGTGGCTTGCTCATTACTATAAAGTTAGATCAAATAAATGTTAAGGGGGGATTTTATGAAATTAAAAGCAGCATTTATATTTTTAGCGCCAAATGCTGATCCGAGGGTGCACCGTTCAATGGTTGAAACTGAGGCTGTAGATCTTATGACGGTAGGTGTTACAGATTATAAAATGGCATCTGAAGTAGCTGAAGAACTGGTTGAACAAGGTACGGCTGCTATTGAACTATGCGGAGGATTTGGTAATGTAGGTGTTTCATTAGTAACGGAAGCTGTAAAAGGCAAAGTACCTGTGGGCGTTGTTCGATTTGACATCCATCCCGGGCTGGGTAATAAAAGTGGGGATGCCGTATTTTCAAAATAACTTTTGAAGAGACCTAAAAAAAGGCACTATAAAAAATAATGAAAGAAGGTGATGAAATCAGGCGGTATATTATCGAATTTGGTCTCGGTATGGATTTCCACGGACAAGATGTAGGCAGAGCCGCAGAAAAAGCGGTGAATGATGCGGTATCCAAAAGTTGTCTTTGTGGCTTAAAAGAAGTTTTAGGGATTGAAGATATTGAGAATGAAGTATTTGTTAATGTAACCATTGCAGTTTCCGATCCGGATAAAATTCAAGAAGAGAAGATAAAGCAGTGTTTGCCCATTGGAAAAAAAAGCATAAAAGCAGTAAAAGGTGGACTAAAGATACCAGGGCTTTACATGCCGCAGTTTGGGGATGTGGATGACAGCATTGAAGTTGCTGTCGCATGTGTGGAAGTAGGCTTACCTGAAAAAAAATAAAATGGGAGGGATTGAATTGACTTTATCAAACAGCAAGATTGTTGACATGTATAAGACTATGATAAAAATAAGAAAATTTGAAACCAAGGCTATGAATCTTTTTGCAGAAGGCGCTATACCGGGGTTTGTACACTTGTATTTAGGAGAAGAGGCAGTGGCAACAGGCGTGTGTGCAAACCTTACCGATGATGATTATATCACCAGCACCCATAGAGGACATGGACATATTGTAGCAAAGGGCGGAGATCTAAAATATATGATGGCTGAGCTCTATGGAAAAGAAACCGGTTATTGTAAAGGAAAAGGGGGATCAATGCATATAGCCGATGCGACTAAAGGTATATTAGGCGCAAATGGTATTGTAGGAGCAGGTCATAATATTGCAGTTGGAGCAGGATTAAGCATTCAATATAGAGAAACAGATCAAGTATGTGTGTGCTTCTTTGGTGATGGTTCTACCAATCAGGGCACATTCCATGAGGCCTTAAACCTAGCTAGTATTTGGAAACTTCCGGTGGTTTTTGTCTGTGAAAACAACCTATATGGGATATCTACCAATCAAAGCCGACACCAAGCCATAAAAGACATTTCCGATAGATCGGTTGCCTATAATATGCCTGGCGTTACGGTAGATGGAAATGATGTGCTTGCCGTTTATGAGGCAGCAAAAGAAGGGATAAAAAGAGCTAGAGAAAAACAAGGTCCAACACTAATAGAATGTAAAACATATCGTCATAGAGGACATTTTGAAGGCGATCCCGGGGCATATAAGCCGGAGGAAGAGCAGAAAGAATGGTTGAGTAAAGACCCCATCCCTAAAATTGAAAAGTTTATGTTAGACAATGAAGTTTTGGGAGAAAGTGAGCTGGAAGTGATCAAAAGCGATATCGATAAAGCCATCAATGATGCTGCTGAATTTGCAAATAACAGTCCATATCCTTCATTAGAGTCTGCTGTTGAAGACATCTATACGGACTTAGTAGAGGAGGTTCGAGTAAGATGAGAAAGATGACATATGCTGAAGCCATACGAGAAAGTATGAAGGCTAAAATGCTGGAAGATCAAAGTGTATACATATTAGGTGAAGATGTTGGCGCTTTTGGAGGATGCTTTGGGGTCACCGCCGGACTTTTTGATGAGTTTGGTGAGAAAAGAGTAAAGGATACGCCCATATCTGAAGGCGTTATTATTGGATGCGCCGTGGGCTCAGCAGCCACTGGGCTAAGACCGGTTGCAGAATTGATGTTTAATGACTTTCTTACGGTGGGAATGGACCAGCTTGTTAACCAAGCCGCCAAAATGAGATATATGTTTGGTGGTAAGATTACCCTTCCCATGGTTGTTCGACTGCCCAGCGGCGCAGGCGTTCAAGCGGCTGCACAGCATTCACAGTCTTTAGAGGCTTGGCTTACTCATGTTCCCGGCCTAAAAGTGGTTTACCCGTCAACACCCAAAGACGCCTATGGACTCATGCTGAGTGCTATAGAAGATGATAATCCTGTTATGTTTATGGAGCACAAATTATTATACTCTGTAGAAGGTGATGTTGAAGACCAAGTGAAACCGATACCTCTAGGCGTTGCGGATGTAAAAAAAGAAGGAGACGATGTTACCATTATTGCTACCGGAAAAATGGTTCATGAGGCTTTAGCTGCTGCCGAAACGCTTTCACAAGAAGGCATTGAAAGCGAGGTAATAGACCCTAGATCTTTATATCCACTGGACAAAGAGACTCTATTTAAGTCCATTGAAAAAACCAATAAAGTCGTTGTTGTGACTGAAGAAAATAAGAGAGGGGGATATGGCGGCGAAATTTCTGCCATCATTGGGGAAGAATGTTTTGACAATTTAGATGCTCCGGTGGTTCGAATCGGATGCCTAAATTCTCCCATACCGTTTACACCTAGTCTTGAAAGCTATGTGATTCCTAATGCAGCAGACATTGTTAATGCAGTTAAAGGATTTGCAGCTCAAGAATCTGTATAAAACTTTAAAAGGGGTAGCGTTGGTTACCCCTTTATATAGGAGAGTATATATGTTGACAATAGGAATAATTGCTAACCCGGCCTCAGGTAAAGATATTAGAAGGCTGGTATCCCATGCCACTGTTATTGATAATAATGAAAAAGTAAATATCGTTGAGAGAATCATATTAGCGGCTCAAGAATGTGGTGTAAGAAAAGTATACATGATGCCGGATACTTATCAAATAGGATATAAAGTACAGGATAACCTGCAGACTACCAAAGAGTTAAGGGCTGAAATAGAAATCTTAAATGAAAAAATCAGCGGGACTATAGAAGATACCATAAGGTCTGCCAAACTCATGGAAAAAATAGGAGTGGGTTGTATCATTGCGCTGGGAGGTGACGGCACAAGTCGTGCTGTAGCCAAGGGGATAGAAAAAACGCCCCTTATAAGTGTATCCACTGGGACCAATAATGTTTATCCTGAGATGATTGAGGGAACAGTGGTGGGTATGGCGGCTGCAGTGGTAGCGTCCAAGAGATATGATTTGAATCATATGGGTAAAAAAGATAAGAGAATAGAAATTATTCAAGATGAAAGGGTAATCGATATTGCCCTAATTGATGTAGTGCTGGCAAAAAACGTGTTTATAGGTGCTAAGGCCATATGGAACATTGAAGATATTTCAAAAATAATCGTATCAAGAGGCCATCCTGCCAGTATAGGATTTTCCTCACTGGTGGGATGCAAAAAAATAGTAAGAGATGATGATGATTTTGGAATATGTATTGACTTGACTGAGAGCAAGTATAAAAT